>NZ_JAYGID010000073.1:0-60248 GCF_034931685.1 Synechococcus sp. CCY9202 | reverse complement strand
TAGTGAACGGACGCCATCCCAATGAGCTGCCTGAATTCCACTGGATCAACACGATACTCAGCAACCTGAAAACCAGCTTCAGCGGCACGTTTCACGCCTTGCGATTCGATAAGTACGCCGACCGCTATCTGGGCGCCTTCACTTACCGTTTCAACCGGCGCTTCAATCTTTCGGCGATGACAGACCGGGTGGTTCATGCCGTCTGTATCTGCACCGCACGTCCCGAGCGTCTCCTCAGGAGAGCGGAGCTTGCTACCTAATCAAGAAATGGAATGAACGCCAGTGACGCCACGTCACGCAAGCCGATACTTCGCGCTTCTGCTTTCAGGGGCGTCGATCCTGGCTGGAGCAATGCTGCATCCCTCTCCTGGCACAGCCCAGAGCATCCCACCCGATCAGAAACCGCTGTACGAACTGGAAACCGATTGTTCGATCAAGCAGGGGCCGATGCAGAAATGCCGGGTGGATGTCTACGATCAGGGTACTGTGACCTACTACCGGCACCGGATCGGCACGCAGGTTGAGCTGATCAGAATCTCCGATGACCCTGAGAATCGGATCGAACGTTTCGACCCCAAGGGAAAAGCCTGGGTTTCCGTCGCGTCAGCGTCAGGGCAATTCTCAACCAATACGATCTGCTTCAACGGGCGTGAGTTCTGCGTAGTCAATCCCAACTTTCTGAACAGCCTCTACGAGCAGCGCCCCGGCGAATACCGAGAGCGTGATCGAGTCGAGGTGATGTTTGACAGCAAAGGCAGAGTGAAGGCGTCCTGCTTTGATGACGGCTGCGGCCGGCGCATTGGAGCCGACCTGTGAGACGTATCCAATCCTCCGGATTCACGCTTGCGGCGTCATCACTCCTGCTGAGCGCGATGGTGGCCATGCCCTGTGGCGCTGAAACTCTCCCAACTGAATCGCTGGGATGGACCCAGAGTCTTGCCAGCGGGGTCAACCCTTCGCCCGGGCACGAACGGCTCAATCGAGAGTTGGCAAAAAAAGGCGGAGGAAGCAGAGGCGGCGGCGGTAGCAGAGGCGGCAGCAGTCGAGGGCGAAGCGGAAGCAGAATCGGGCCCAGTAGCGGTGGTCGAACGGGTTTCGGTCGACAGGGAATCAACCGGGGCAGTTACCGGCCCACCAGTGGCTGGGGCCGCAGCAGCCATGGCCTCCGAAACCTCCCCCGAAGCATTCCCCGGAACAGCAGCGGAATCATCTGGCGGGGCAGGGGATCGTCCGGCGCCGTCTGGGGGAGGGCTCGCCGGCCAACCACACTCATCCGGCGGACTCCGGGGTGGGCGCGGCAAGGCTGGCGCCGGGCCCGTCCCTGGGGCTGGGGCTGGTACGGACGCTCGCGCAGACCCAGCTGGGGGTGGTGGAATTCCAGGGCAGTGGGTTGGGGCCTCGGCGCCCTGGCGGCCTCATCGCTGATCAACAACCTGATCGACGCCGCCGTCGACGCCGGCAATCCCACCGTGATCGTTCCCGATACGCAGCTGGGCCTCCGTTACGAGAGTATTCAGCCGGTCGACAGCACATCAACCACGTTCTGGGCCGAGCGAGAGAACACGATGTATCAGCTCACTGCAGACTGCGAGCAGGGCCTGCTGGATGGGGAGCCACCGGCCACCCCAGAAGAAGCCCAGTTGCTCAATGCTTCGTGCCAGGTGGCATTTGGAGAATAAAGCTGGCCCTGGAGCCAGCAGTAGACGCTCAGTGGGAATGCAGCATCCAAGCCATTTCGTCAAGGGCGACAATAGGTTTTCCACAGAATAGAGAGCGGGCTACCTGCGCATCGCCGATCAGGTTGCCAGAGAGCTCGGCAGTGAGATTCCTGGCCGGATCAACCCAGCAACAACCGAGGCACAACCAGGCACCTCTGCATTCACACTCTGAATTCACAGTTCCTCGCCCCTGCACAAATCTGATCTGAACGGAATCACGGCTAGATTGCCAGTCACACCTGAGCATCAGCAGAGGCCATCACCTTGAACAGTCCAGGCCTGTCGGCAGCGGTGTTTGACACGAAACCCTACGATCGCATTCACCTTCCCGCGGCAACGGGCGCAGACGTTCAGCTGCGTTTCCTGAACTTTCGCCTCACTGCCGAAACCGCCGCCGCGGCACTTGGCGACCGTGCCGTTTGCGCCTTTGTCAACGACACTGTGGACAGGGATTGCCTCCAGCAGCTTTCCTCTCAAGGCACCGAACTACTGGCCCTACGCTGCACAGGATTCAATCATGTGGATCTCTCCGCAGCTCGTGACCATGGCATCACTGTCACCCGGGTTCCAACCTATTCGCCCAACGCTGTAGCGGAACATGCTGTGGCGTTGCTGCTCACTCTCAACCGCAGGATCCACCGCGCCTTCAATCGCGTTCGAGAGTTGAATTTCTCCCTGCAGGGGCTAGTGGGCTTTGATCTGAACGCCAAAACTGCAGGCATTGTCGGAACCGGCAAAATCGGCCGCATTGTTGCTCGCATCCTGCGCGGCTTTGGGATGGTGGTTGTAGCCTACGACCCCTACCCTGATGCAGCATGGGCAGCTCGTGAAGGCATCACTTACGTGGATCCATTCACCTTGGCAAGCCTCAGTGATGTGATTTCCCTCCACATCCCACTCACTCCCGAAACACACCACATCATCCGCCGCGAAACCATAGAACGCATGAAGCCCGGAGTCGTCTTGGTAAATGTGAGTAGGGGAGCACTCATCGATACTGCAGCCTTGATCGATGCACTGAAATCCGGCCGTCTGGGTGGCGTAGCTCTTGACGTCTACGAAGAGGAGGAAGGCGTATTCTTCGAGGATCTCTCCGGAACCGTGCTGCAGGATGATCTTCTGGCACGAATGCTGACCTTTCCGAATGTGCTGATCACAGCTCATCAGGCCTTTCTCACCCATGAAGCACTGATGGACATCGCTCGCACCACAGGGGCAAATCTTCGGGCTCTTGCAGCAGGAGGTTCCTTCGTGGATGGCTCCGTGCTCACGTGACCCCCCCCCTCAACAACTCAATGACCAAGTCCACGAATGGAAGGAGCCACCCGATCGGCGCCACTGTGGAGCGCGGTGGGGCCAACTTCTGCCTGTTTTCCAGAACGGCATCGGCTGTGGAGCTGCTGTTGTTCAACGGGGTGAACGATTCTCACCCATCACAGGTGGTGACGCTGGATCCGTTGGAGCATCGCACCTACCACTATTGGCACGCTTTTGTGGCAGGGGTGGAAGCCGGTCAGCTGTATGGCTACCGCGTCCACGGGCCGTGGGACCCTTCGCGCGGGTTGTGCTTCGATGCTGCGAAGGTGTTGCTCGATCCCTATGGACGCGCTGTGGCCATCACAGAAGGTACGGGATTGATGAAAAGTGTGGTTGTTGATCCAGGAGCCTACGATTGGCAGGGTGATCAACCTTTGCGCCATCCCTGTGCCCGCACGATCATCTATGAAATGCATATCCGTGGCTTCACGGCCCATCCGAGTTCCGGAGTTTCCGAGGAGAAGCGAGGAACCTATGCCGGCCTGATCGCCAAGATTCCCTATCTCCAGGATCTCGGCATCACTGCTGTGGAGCTGTTACCGGTGTTCGCCTTTGATCGCCAGGCTGCACCCGCTGGTCAGACGAACTACTGGGGCTACCAGCCCCTGGGATTCTTCGCCCCCCATCCCGGCTACAGCTGTGGGGACGACCCGCTGGCGGCTGTCAACCAATTCCGCGACATGGTGAAGGCCCTGCATCGTGCAGGGATTGAGGTGATTCTCGATGTGGTGTTCAACCACACGGCCGAGGGAGGATTGAACGGGCCCACCTTCTGCTTCCGGGGAATCGACAATCCCAATTACTACCTGCTCAAGGACGGCGGGAGTCAATACGCCGACTACTCAGGCTGTGGGAACAGCCTGAATGCCAACCACCCTGTTGTGCGACGGATGATTATCGACAGCCTTCGTTACTGGGTTGGCGAGATGCACGTCGATGGCTTTCGTTTTGACCTTGCCTCCATCCTCGCCCGCGATTCGGCCGGGAATGTGCTTCCCAATCCCCCGGTTCTCTGGGACATTGAGTCGGACCCGCAGCTGGCGGGCACCAAGCTGATTGCTGAAGCCTGGGATGCGGCGGGGCTCTATCAGGTTGGCAGTTTCGTTGGCGACAGCTGGCGTGAATGGAACGGCCGTTTCCGCGACGATGCCCGTGATTTCTTTCGCAGCACACCGGGTTCCTTAGGACGATTCGCCGACCGACTGATTGGCAGCCCCCAAATCTACGGGCATAAAGAGCGTGAAGCGGAGCAAAGTATCAATTTCGTGACCTGTCACGATGGATTCACGCTCAACGATCTGGTTTCCTACAACCACAAGCATAATGAGGCCAATGGGGAACAGAATCGCGACGGCTGCGACGACAACCGTAGCTGGAACTGTGGCGTGGAAGGACCAAGCAACGACCCCGCAGTGGAACAGTTGCGGGCTCGGCAGATCCGGAACTTCATCGCTGTCACCCTGCTGTCTCTGGGCATCCCCATGCTGCTGATGGGCGATGAGGTCAGACGCTCCCAGCACGGCAACAACAACAGCTATGGGATGGATGATCCCGTGAACTGGTTCGACTGGACCCTGCTGCAACAGCATGCCGATCTGCATCGTTTTGTGAAACTGATGATCAGCCGACGATTGCTACGCGACCTTCACTCGGAACAGGAACGAACCCCCCTGAATGTTCTGATCCGTGATGCCACCAAGGCCTGGCATGGCAGTCGTCTCAACAACCCCGACTGGGGGGAGGACTCACACAGCATTGGCCTCACAATTCAGCTGAAGCGTGAAAACAGCTGGCTTCATCTGATCCTGAATGGCTACTGGAAGCCCCTTGACTTCGAGCTTCCCTTGATCGGCACAAACACTGTCACATCATGGCGGCGCTGGTTAGACACATCGCTCGCTTCTCCCAACGATATCGTGCCTTGGGAGATGGCCCCATCACACAGCGGGAATGCATACGCAGCCGCAGAACGATCCGTCGTCGTTCTTTATACGACTGGATGAGGCATGCAACTGCGCGCGATCAGGCCCTCTTCGTCGGCCGCAATCCTCAGCAGATCCACGGGCCTGAGCCAGGCCACGGCCTCCTCCAGTTCGGCCAGCAGGGCATCGTCGTGCTCGCCGATGCCTCCGGTGAGGGCGATCACATCCACACCCCCGAGGCACGCCGCCATCGCACCGATACCGGCCAGAAGTCTGTGCCGGAACACCGCCAGAGCCAACAAGGCCCCCTCGTGGCCAGCAGTGGCAGCAACCCTCAACTCCCGCATGTCGGCACTCAGACCGGAGAGGCCGAGCAGACCGCTCTCGGTCTGAAGGCCGCGCTCGAGGAGCGCCGGCGACAGGCCCTGCTCCAGCAGGTGCAGCAGCACTCCCGGATCCACAGAGCCACTGCGGGTGGCCATCACCAGGCCCTCCATCGGCGTGTAACCCATGGTGGTGTCGAGGCTGCGGCCAGCTCGGATGGCGCAGAGCGAGCAGCCGGCCCCCAGATGGCAGCTGATCAGACGAAGGGGCTGAGCAGCCGTCCTCGGACGATCGGCATAGAGCCGACTGACCGTTTCACTGACATGCTGATGGCTCAATCCATGGAAGCCAAAGCGGCGCAGGCCCTGAGTCCGCCAGGCCTGGGGCAGGGCATAGGTGCTGGCCTCGGGTGGCAGGGTGCAGTGGAAGGCGGTGTCAAAGCAGGCCCACTGGGGAAGCTGAGGCCGCCAGTTGCCCACCCAGCCCATCACCCTCAGGGCCGGACCGTTGTGCAGCGGTGCCAGGGGCACCAGCTGCTCGAGAGCCTTGAGAGCCTCCGGGTCGAGCAGGGTGGGACCGATGAACCGCTCGCCGCCATGAACCACGCGGTGGGCCACCAGAAGCAGATCGACCTGCAGAGCCTCCAGCGCTGCGGGCAACCAGCCTGCGAGCACCTGCTCCAAAGCACCGACGGCGCGACTGTCCTCCCCGATTGCCGCTGCGGCAGCGTCGCCGTCCTGGTCGCCGGGGTGCCAGGGGCGCTGATCACGCCAGAGGCAGGCTCCATCTGGAGTGAACAGGGCAGCCTTGAGGCTGGAGCTACCCGCATTGAGAACCAGGAGCGCTACATCTGGCGCAGGAATCTGGCCAGCCATACCTAGGTCGCGACCGGCAGGGTCCAACGCCAGTCGGTGACTTCCGGTGCATCCATTCCGTGGGTATGGGCGTACTCACGGTGCCGAAGAATCGCCTCCTTCATGCGTTCCTTGAGGTGGGCGGCCCGGGAGCCAAGCGACGGAACACGATCGATCACATCCATCACCAGGTTGAAACGATCGATCTGGTTGTTCATCGCCAGCTCCAGCGGGGTGTTGATGTTGCCCTTTTCCTTGTAGCCGCGCACGTGGAAATTGGAATGGTTCGTGCGGCGATAAGTGAGGCGGTGAATCAGCCACGGATAGCCGTGGAAGTTGAAGATCACCGGCTTGTCGGTGGTGAAGATCGTATCGAAATCGCGATCCGACAAGCCATGGGGATGCTCCGTGGGCTGGGTGAGGGCAAACAGCTTGACCACATTGACAACCCGGATCTTGAGTTGCGGAATCTCAAGGCGGAGGATCTCCACGGCTGCCAGGGTCTCCTTGGAGGGAATGTCGCCGGCGCAGGCCATCACCACATCCGGATCATCAGGCTCAGTTCCGCAATCGTCGTTGCTGGCCCAGCGCACGATGCCGATGCCCTTGGCCACATGGACACGGGCTTGCTCCAGGGTGAGATACTGGAGGTGCTTCTGCTTATCGGAGACGATGATGTTGCACACGTTCGGCTCCAGCAGCGCCTCTTCAGCCACCGCCAGCAGGCAGTTGGCATCGGGCGGCAGATAGACCCGAACCACTTCACCGCTCTTGTTACCGGCCAGGTCGATGAAACCCGGGTCCTGATGGGTGAAACCGTTGTGATCCTGCCGCCAGACGGTGGAAGAAATCAGACAGTTCCAGGCACCGATCGGGGCGCGCCAGGGAGCGTGATGAATGCACGACTCCAGCCACTTGGCGTGTTGATTGAACATCGAGGCGATCACATGCGCGAAAGCTTCGTAGGTGTGGAAGAAGCCATAGCGTCCCGTCAGCAGATAGCCCTCCATCATTCCCACCAGGGTGTGCTCGGAGAGCATCTCCACCACCCGTCCGTCGCGGGCGAGTTCACTGCCGCCGGCATCCTCCGGCAGGAGTTCCTCCATCCAGACTTTCTTGCTCACCTCGTAGATGGCCTGAAGGCGGTTGGAGGAGGTTTCATCAGGGCCGAACACCCGCAGGGAATCGGGGTTGCGGGCGATCGTGTCACGCAGCAGGGCTCCGAGAGCGGCCGTGTTCTCGTACTCCGTCTGACCCGGCTGCTCCACCGGCACGGCATAAGCCTCGATCGGCGCCAGCCGCAGGCTGCGGCGCAGTTGGCCGCCATTGGCATGGGGGCTTGAGCCCATGCGGCGATCACCCCGGGGGGAAAGCGTCTGCAGGTCGGAGCGGAGGGTTCCGTTGGCATCGAACAACTCGTCGGGCCGGTAACTCCGCAGCCAGCTCTCGAGCATGGCCAGCTGTTCCGGATCCTTGTTGGGCGCCGCCAGCGGCACCTGGTGGGAACGCCAGAATCCTTCCAGTTTCTTGCCGTGGAATTCCTGCGGACCGGTCCAGCCCTTGGGGGAGCGAAGCACGATCATGGGCCAGGCTGGTCGCAGGGCCTCAGCAGATGTGCGGCAGTCCTCCCGCACCCGCTGGATTGTCCCAATGGCCTGATCCATGGCATCGGCCATGGCGCGATGCATCGCCATGGGCTCACTGCCCTCCACGAAGATCGGCTCCCAGCCATAGCCCCGCATCAGGCTCTCGAGCTCCTGGTGGGGAATGCGGGCCAGCAAGGTGGGATTGGCGATCTTGTAACCGTTCAGGTGCAACACCGGCAGTACGGCGCCATCACTGATCGGGTTGAGGAACTTGTTGATGTGCCAGGAGGTGGCCAGGGGTCCGGTTTCAGCCTCACCGTCCCCGACGCAGGCGAGGGCGATCAGGTTCGGATTGTCGAACACCGCCCCGCAGGCGTGCGACAGCACATAGCCCAGCTCACCACCTTCGTGGATCGAGCCTGGGGTTTCGGGGGTGCAGTGGGAACCGATATGGCCCGGAAAGGAAAACTGCTTGAAGAAGCGCCGCATCCCCTCGGCATCCTGTGATTTGTCGGGATAAACCTCGCTGTAGCTTCCATCGAGGTAGGTGGGCCCCAGCACCCCCGGAGCGCCGTGGCCCGGACCGGAGAGGTAGATCATCTCCAGGTCGTGATGACGGATCACCCTGTTGGCATGGGCCCAGATGAACGCCTGGCCCGGACTGGAACCCCAGTGACCCAGCAGACGCTTCTTGATGTGCTCAAAGCGCAGGGGTTCCGCCAGCAGGGGGTTGTCCTGGAGATAGATCATCCCCACGGCAAGGTAGTTGGCGGCACGCCACCAGGCGTCGACAAGATTCAGCTCCTGGTCACGATCGAGGTCCATAGGAGCAGCAAGCGATTCTCACTATCTTCGCATGCCGCTGAAGCCTTGATAGGCATATCCTAACCACGCGTTAACGCCTGACGCATCGGCGTAGAAGTCCAGAGAGGAGTTCCAGGGAGGAATTCCAAGGAGAGCTGTTGATTCAGAAAGCGAAAACAGCTGGATCAAGGGCAGCCAGCGGCCAGCCAGTTGCGAGGAAACCTCTGCGCAGAAGAATCAAATCCACCAGGACACACTGTTCAGCAGATTAAATCTACTTGAAGCAGCTTTAGCGCCAGAGAAGAAGCCCGAAAACCATTCAAAACGCCTACACGACTGCTGCAGAGCCACAACCACCCCAACACAGCCTCAGGCCGCCCCGCCCCTGCTGCAATGCCATCCATGAAGGGAAGCGCCAACCTGAAAGCCTAAGAGCCTGCTGAAAAAGTCCCGAGGTCGCCATGACTTGAGTCTGACCTCTGGGCGCAGCGCCCGTGAACACTGGGCTCGGAGTCAGGCGTTCCCGGGCTGAATGGCCCTTGAAGGGGTTTTTCAGCAGTCTCCTAAACACCTATCGCGGTAGCCAGAGACCGTCAGCAGCACTCCGCTGCGGATGGAGAACACTCGCTACCTGGCCCGAGACCGCTCCGGAATACGCCGCCAAAGACCTCACGCTCAGTCGCAGGCAAGACCATGACAAGGTCACCCAGAGGACCAAGCCAGAATCACTATCGATTGAAGAAATCGCTTGAAGAAAGAGTCCAGAATTGACGCCTGAAGGCCCATCGCTCAGGGGCATGATTCCCGCGATCGCCACAGTCTAAGCCTCAATATTCTCATGCATCTTCAGCACGGTTGAACATCGTTGCCAAGCCTTGCAATCCAAGCTCCAGAATCGATTGACCATCCCACCGGATCGGTCAAGGCTGAAGCGCAGCTCCACCTGAACCGACAGCAGAGGCCCCCACGCATCATTCGGCCTGGTGCTGGTCCAGCAAGCCCTGCAGATCGGCTTCCCACTGCACCCGTTCGGCGGGGTCCCCCACCAGGGTGAGCGCGCCGCTTTCAGGCCACCAGTTCAGCCGCAGATTGGTCTGCTGCTCGTCAAACACAAACAGTTCGTAGGCCCCCTTGTGCTCCCAGTGGCCGGGATGGCCGAGGCGCTCCACGAGGCTGCGCAACTCCTCCAGGGTTCCGGAAAACTGCATGGACGGACCTTCATGAAGCTGAGGGAACGCTAAGCAC
The DNA here is from genome assembly GCF_034931685.1 of Synechococcus sp. CCY9202. Classification (NCBI taxonomy): domain Bacteria; kingdom Bacillati; phylum Cyanobacteriota; class Cyanophyceae; order Synechococcales; family Synechococcaceae; genus Synechococcus; species Synechococcus sp. CCY9202. The sequence continues at coordinate 50,478 of NZ_JAYGID010000073.1, read as the reverse complement.
AATTTCGGCCGCTTTCCACAGGAGGCCAGGCCAACCCCCAGCCTCCAAGGCTCAGTTCTGCCCTCGCCTGAGCAGATCAGCGAATCTTGCCGATCTGCCGTCCCACCTGCTCGATCTTCTGGTAGTCCGACGCCTGGGCCTGGGTGAACTGCTGGGCGCCGAACAGCTCAAGAATCTGCTTCTGCTCGGGATCCTTCTGCCTCCAGCTCACGATCGCCGCCTGGATACGGCCCGTGAAGCCCTTGCCAAAGCGCTTGTCCAGGCCTGGCTGGGCGATCCAGTGGTAGTCGGGATAGGGCGGTGTACGCCAGATCGCGATCACCTTGCTTCGGTTCACCTTGCCCTCCCGCAGGCTGCTCTTCCAGACCTGCTCATTCACCACGCCGGCCTGATACGCACCGCTCTGCACCAGGGCGATCGTGGCGTCGTGGCTGCCACTGAACCCCGGTGCACCCCCGGCGAAGGATTTGAGGCTCACACCGGCCTGATTGAGGAAATACTGGGGCATCAGCCGGCCGGAGGTGGAACTCTCGGACCCGAAGGTGAAGCGCTTGCCCTTGAGAGCCGTCAGGCCCTTCTGGTTGCTGAGGGGCTTGAGGCCACTGGCGGTGTTGGCGATGAACACGCTGTGGAACGCGGCATCGATGTCGCGCTGGGCAATCACCGTCGCCCCCGGCTTCTGCAGACGGGCCTGCACGCCGGTGAGGCCACCGAACCAGACCAGATCGAGATTGCCGGTGCGGAATGCACTCACGGCAGCGGTGTAGTCGGTCATGGGCACGTACTTCACCGGCACGCCCAATTGCTGACTCAGCTCATCGGCCACCAGGCCGTAGAGCCGATTCAGCTTCTCGGGGTTCTGGTCGGGGATGGCGCTGATACGCAGCACGGTCTGCTGGGCCTCAGCCCGGCTCAGCAGCGGAGCGGCCTGGGGGTTGAGCGGAGGCAGGACCGCCGGCAGCAGGGCCAGGGAGAGACCTGCCAGCACGGCGGTCCAGCGGGCGCGGGGCGTCATGGTTGGTTGCAAGGGTGGAAAAAACCCCGCTGCAGCGGCAGCGCCGCAAGATCAGAGGGTGGCCAGGCAACGCTGGAGACGCCCGAGGCCGTCGTTGATCGTGGTAGGCGAAGCGGCGCACGACAGACGGATGCAACGATCATCTCCGAAAGCCACACCCGGCACTACCGCCAGGCCCACCTCCTCCAGCAGCAGCCTGCAGAGCGCCATCGAATCGAGGCCATAGGCACTGACGTCCGGGAAGGCGTAGAAAGCCCCCTGCGGCGCGCGCAGGGTCACACCCGCAATCGCCTGCAGGCCTTCGGTGAGCAGAGTGCGGCGCTGATTGAACTGCTCTGCCATCGCGATCACGCAGTCGCGCGGGCCGCTCACCGCGGCCAGGGCTCCGTACTGGGCAAAGCTGCAGACATTGCTGGTGCTCTGGCTCTGCAGGGCGCTGGCGGCGGCCACCACGGCCCGGGGCCCCGCCAGCCAGCCGATGCGCCAGCCGGTCATCGCCCAGCCCTTGGCGAAGCCGTTGACAATGAAAATCCTGTCGGCCAGATCGGGGGCCACCGCCGCGAAGCTGTGGTGGCTGTGGCCCGGGGCCAGCAGGAATTCATAAATTTCATCGCAGACCACAGCCACATGGGGATGGCGGCGCAGCACCGCGGCGATCGCCTCGAGATCAGCCCGGCTGAGCACCATGCCGGTGGGGTTGGAGGGGCTGTTCAGCACCAGCAACTTGCTGGCTGGCGTGATGGCGGCGTCCAGCTGCTCGGCCCGCAGGCGGAAGCCTGCGCTGGCATCACTGGGCAGCAGCTTCACCGAAGCACCGGCCAGCTGGGCGAGTTCCGGGTAGCTGAGCCAGTAGGGGGAGGGAAGCAACACCTCATCGCCAGGGCCCAGCAGCACCTGGAAGAGGTTGTAGAGCGCCTGCTTGCCACCGTTGGTCACCAGCACCTGGTCACTGCTGGTGGACACCCCGTTCTCCGCCGAGAGCTTGGTGGCGATCGCCTGGCGCAGCTCCGGCTCACCAGCGGCTGGGCCATAGCGGGTATGACCGCTCTCGAGGGCCTCCGCTGCGGCCGTGCGGATGAAGGCTGGCGTATCGAAATCAGGTTCGCCGGCACTGAGGCTGCAGATATCCCGCCCCTCAGAGCGCAGCTGCTTGGCTTTGGCGGCGATCGCCAGGGTGAGAGAGGGCTGCAACGCCTGCGCCCGGGCAGACAGCGTCAACGGGGCCGGCATGGGACAGGCGCGCCAACGGGGCGCAGCTTCGGCGAAGGGGTCATCCTGCCCTATGCCCTGCAGCCTTTGGCCTGGGCCCTTCACCAATCGCCACGCCGCCCATCAGGAGCATGCCCGTGAGGTCCTGGTAGCCAGGGTGACGGCAGTTCCGGTCGCGTCGATGGAGATTCAAAGCGTTCTGCTACGGGGTTCGCGGAGTAGGACGCGGCGTCGCTCTCCATGACATCGCCTGCAACCGGACCCGGAATGGAGAACGCCCCCCAGGTCACTGCCTACGGACTGCTGCAGGCTCTGCTGCCCGAGGCACCCCGGCCCAGCAGTCTTCTTGAGCGCCTCCTTCCGACCAGCGGAACCCTGCACGCCCGCACGGATCCCTGGATCGCCGGACGTTCCCATCTGGCCGAGCTTTTCTGCGGCTTGCGATCGGTGGGCCAGGTCATCCTGATCAACAATCCCCTCAGTGGGGCTGTGCTGCTGCTCGCACTGTTGCTGCAGTCCGGCTGGATGGCCGCATTCGCGGTGCTCGGCATTGCCGGTGCCCATGCCATGGAAATCGCCATGGCATGGGATCCCTCCTCCAGGAGGCAGGGGATCGTGGGCTTCAACGGGGCCTTGGTGGGATGCGCCCTTGCCTTGGTTGCGCCCCCTGCTGGCCCCGCCCTGGTGCTCTGGTTGGTGTTGGTACCGCTCGCGGGTGCATTGAGTGCGGCCTGCCTGGAGGGGCTGAGGAGCTGGTGGTTTGGGAGGACCGGGTTGCCTCCCCTTTCCCTGCCGGCTTGCCTGATCGGCTGGCTGCTGCCGCTGCTGCTGGCTGGTCTCGGCGCAATCGGCATCCAGACCGATCCGGTGGAACCATCACTGTCATTGTCCGCTTCCTTGCCCTTTGCCGGGGAGGGTTCCCCCTTGCCATGGCTGGTGCAAGGTGTTGTACGGGGTTTCGGTCAGGTTTTTCTCTGTACAGGATTACCCAGCGGAATGCTGGTGCTCCTGTCGGTCCTTTTGGCCAGTCCAGTGGCGGCACTCCTCGGGGCCCTGGGGGCACTGACAGCAGCTCTGACAGGCCTTCTGCTGGGGCTAAACTCGTGGGAAGAGGTGATCTCAGGAGCGTACGGTTTCAACGCTGTCCTGGCTGCCATCGCCTTGGGCGGCATCTTTTTTGCACCCACCCGCCGGAGTGTGCCGATCGCCATCGCCGGTGCCGCTCTCACCATTCCGCTGGAGCGGATCCTTCTGGCACCCTTGACCAGGGTTGGCTTGCCCCTCTCCTCACTCCCCTTCGTCCTCGCCACCTGGCTGATGCTTGTGATGGTGCGGCGAAGACTGCCGGCCCTGGTTCCGGTGGCCCTTCACGCGATCCTCACCCCCGAGGAGCATCGCCGTCGTTTTCGAGTGGCCCGCCGCCTGCTGGCCGACTTCCGCCACCGCCTGCACCATGCCGCCTCCCCGGGTACGGGTCCAGGTCCATCTCTGGCCTCCTTCATGCAACCCGCTCTGGTGGCGAAATGGCTGGAGCTCTTTCGCCAGCTCGACCTCGATTCCAGCGGCTGTCTTTCCTTGAAGGAGTTACGGCGCGCCCTGGCGGGCGATTGTGCTCAACAGAGTCCTGCGGAGGTCAGAGCGTTGCTGGATCGGGTGCTGCGGCACATGGACCTGAACAGGGACGGCCGCCTGGATGCAGCGGAATTCGTGGAAATGGTCCTGCGGCTGCAGCGCCTTTCCCAGGGCCATGAACGCCTGCTGACCTACCTGCTGCCCGTCGATGCCAATGCCGATGGTCACCTCGATCGGGCTGAACTCCAGCGGCTGTTGCGCAGTGTCGGTGCCCGTCCCCTACAGCCCGAAGAGGAGGTCAGAATCTTCGGTCCACAGCAGCGCCCCCTGACCTGGGGTGAATTTGTGGATCTACTTCTGCTCAGCTGAACCACTCATGTGAGCCGTAGGGTCATGGTCGGCGGATCTCCGATGCCCCGAGACAGGATTCCGCGGAACATTTCGCTGCCTATGAACCCTTTGATCCCCTCCCAGGAGGGCCAGCAGCCGGATGTCTTCCAGGCCGAGCGCTACAGCCCGGCCCTGCAGCCCACCAGAGACGCTTCACTCGCTGAATTCGCAGCCGCCTGTGCCGGTTGCCGCCGCTGTGGTCTAGTGCTGGGGCGCCAGCAGGTGGTGGTGAGCCGCGGCAATCCAACCGCGCGCCTGATGGTGATCGGTGAGGGGCCCGGGGCCCAGGAAGACGCCACGGGGCTGCCTTTCGTGGGGCGCGCCGGCCAGCTGCTCGACCAGATGCTGGCGAGTGTGGGGTTGGACAGCAACCGGGATGCCTACATCTGCAACGTGGTGAAGTGCCGCCCACCCGACAACCGCAAGCCCACAGCCGAGGAGATGGCGGCATGCCTCCCCTGGCTGGAACGGCAGATCCAGCTGGTGGATCCAGCGGTGATCGTGCTGGCCGGCGCCACCGCCCTGGAAGGGGTGCTGGGGGTGAAGGGGGGGATCACCAAGCTGCGAGGCCAATGGCGCCAGGGCAGCGGCACGGTGCTGGGTGCCCGCTGGCTGATGCCGCTGTTCCACCCCTCCTACCTGCTGCGCAATCCCTCCCGGCAGCAGGGCAGCCCCAAGTGGTTCACCTGGCAGGACCTGCAGGAGGTGCGGCGGCGCCTGGGTGAACTGGAGGCCGCCGCGGCCGGCAGTTCCCAGGGCGATCCGGCGTGAAGACCGCTCGCATGGCAGCAGGTCAATGCAGGCGCCTGCTGGTGGGGGCTGTGCTCGCGCCACTGCTCGCCGCCTGCGGCAGGCCACCGCAGGCCGAGAAGGCTGCGCCGCTCTATCGCTTCCGCGACACCCGCGACCTGGTGAGCCTGGTGGAGGACGGTGCGGCCCACCTGGAGCAGAAGGGTCTGCAGGCCCTCAAGGACTTCTCCAGGCCAGGGTCACGCTGGCTCCATGGCAACGACTATCTGTTTGTCTACGACGCCGATGGCACCAACCTCTTTCATCCCATTTTCCCTGAATTTCAAGGCCGCAACATGGGTCAGCTGCGCGATGTGACAGGCCAGCCGGTGGTGGATCGGATCGTGGCTATGGCCCGCAGGCCGGGGCCCAGGGCCAGCGGGTCAACGACGCCGACTGGCAGGAGCCGGAGATGGCCTCGGTACAGGGGGGGCTGCTCGCCGACGGCCTGACGGTGACCCTTTCGGGCCTGCTGGGCGGCATGGCCTCCGACACGTCCGCCAGCAACGTGGCCCTCAGCCAGGCCTCCGGGGCAACCAGCCGGGTGCTCGCCTACTGGGCTGGCGGCCTGTTCGCCCTGCTGGCATTCTCGCCGCGCCTCACCGCCGTGCTGGCCCTGATCCCCGACCCCGTTGTGGGGGCGATCTTGGTGTACATCATCGCCCTGGTGATCAGCTCGGGCCTGCGGATGATGGTCAGCAAGCCGCTCAGCCCCGCATCCGGCTACGTGCTGGGAACGGCCCTGGTGGTGGGCCTGAGTCTGGATATCCTGCCCCAGCTTTACCTCCACCTGCCGGCCTGGCTGCGCCCCCTGTTCAGCTCCTCACTCACCCTGTCCACGGTGGTGGCGATCCTGCTCACCCAGCTGCTGCGATTGCTGCAGCGTCCAGCCGCCAGCTGACGGTTCTGTGTGACAGGCTTGGCGCGTCTTCCGGCCCCACAGCGATGACCGCCGCCCCGGCCCGCAACCCAAGCGCCGCCGACAGCGCAGTGAACAGCGCCGCCCACAGTGCCGATGCGGCCATTCCCGACTGGGCCAACAACCCTCGCTACGACACGGTGATCCGCCGTCGCAAGACCCGCAGCGTGCGGGTGGGCGACGTGTTGGTGGGCAGCGACCACCCGGTGGTGGTGCAGTCGATGATCAACGAGGACACCCTCGACATCCCTGGCGCAACCGCCGGCATCCGCCGCCTGCATGAAGCCGGCTGTGAGATCGTGCGCCTCACAGTGCCGAGCCTCGCCCATGCCAAGGCGGTGGGCGAGATCCGCAAACGCCTGGAAGACAGCTACCGCCCGGTACCGCTGGTGGCTGACGTGCACCACAACGGCATGAAGATCGCCCTGGAGGTGGCCCAGCACGTCGACAAGGTGCGGATCAACCCAGGGCTCTACGTGTTCGACAAGCCCGACCCGAACCGCACCGAATTCACCCCCGAGGAGGTGGCCGCCATCGGCGAGCGCATCCAGACCACCCTCGAACCGCTCGTGAGCCTGCTCAAGGAGCAGGACAAGGGCCTGCGCATCGGTGTGAACCACGGCTCCCTGGCGGAGCGGATGCTGTTCACCTACGGCGACACCCCTCTGGGAATGGTGGAGAGCGCCATGGAGTTCATCCACATCTGCGACCGCCTCGATTTCCACAACATCGTCGTGTCGATGAAGGCCTCGCGGGCGCCGGTGATGCTGGCCGCCTACCGGATGATGGCCGACCGCATGGATGCCGAGGGCTTCCACTACCCGCTTCACCTTGGAGTGACCGAGGCGGGTGACGGCGACTACGGCCGCATCAAGAGCACCGCCGGCATCGCCACCCTGCTGGCCGAGGGGCTTGGTGACACGATCCGCGTGTCGCTCACCGAGGCGCCGGAGAAGGAGATCCCTGTCTGCTACTCGATCCTGCAGGCCCTGGGGCTGCGCAAGACGATGGTGGAGTACGTGGCCTGCCCCAGCTGCGGCCGCACCCTCTTCAACCTGGAGGAGGTGCTGCACAAGGTGCGCTCCGCCACCGCCCACCTCACGGGTCTGGACATCGCCGTGATGGGCTGCATCGTGAACGGCCCCGGCGAGATGGCCGATGCCGACTACGGCTACGTGGGCAAGACCCCCGGCACCATCTCCCTGTACCGCGGCCGCGAGGAGATCCGCCGGGTGCCGGAGGCCGAGGGGGTGGAGGCGCTGATCGCCCTGATCCGCGAGGACGGCCGCTGGGTGGATCCCTGAACCTTCGCCGGTGATGGTGCGGAGATCCGTTACGACGGAATCGGCCACGGGGGTTACGTTAAAGGGACATTCACTGACGACGGGAGCGCAAGCTGATGGCCAGAGGTCGCGCCGGCATCCTGGTGCTGGTTGGCTTGAGCGCCTGTGCGGCCACTGCCGTCATGGCCCGCGAGCTGGTGATGGCCCCCGGAGGCAGTCCCCTGGTGAGCGACAGCCCCAAGGAGGTGATGGACCAGGCCTGGCAGATCGTCTTCCGGGATTATCTGGACACCACCGGCAAGTACACCCCCGATCGCTGGCGGCAGCTGCGTCGCGACATCCTGGCCAAGAGTTACGGCAATCCCAAGGAGGCCTATGAGGCCATCCGCGGCATGCTGGGCAGCCTTGACGACCCTTACACCCGTTTCCTGGATCCACGGGAATTCAAGGAGATGCAGATCGACACCTCCGGAGAGCTCTCCGGGGTGGGAATCCAGTTGAGCATTGACAAGGAGACCAAGGAATTGATCGTGGTGAGCCCGATCGACGGGTCACCGGCCTCCAGAGCGGGGGTGCAGCCGAAGGATGTGATCACGGCGATCGACGGCAAGACGACCAAGGGCATGACCACCGAGGATGCGGTCAAGCTGATCCGCGGCCAGGCCGGAAGCAAGGTGAATCTCACGCTGCGCCGCAAAGGTCAATTGATTGAGGTGCCACTGATGCGGGCGAGGATTGAACTGCACGCGGTGGATCATCAGATCAACACAACCCGGGAAGGCCTCAAGGTCGGTTACATCCGCCTCAAGCAATTCAACGCCAATGCCACAAAGGATATGCGGCTGGCGGTGAAGGATCTTGAGGAGAAGGGTGTGCAGGGCTATGTACTAGACCTGCGCAGCAATCCCGGCGGCCTGCTGATGGCCAGCGTCGAGATTGCCCGGCAATGGCTGAACGAGGGCACGATCGTATCGACCAAGACCCGGGACGGCATCCAGGATGTGAAGCGGGCCACCGGCCGGGCACTCACAGAAAAGCCCCTGGTGATCCTGGTCAACGAAGGATCTGCCAGCGCCAGCGAAATTCTCTCCGGTGCTCTGCAGGACAACAAGCGGGCCGTGCTGGTCGGGCAGAAGACCTTCGGCAAAGGTTTGGTGCAATCCGTGCGTGGCCTGTCGGACGGCTCCGGCATGACCGTGACGATTGCCAAGTACCTCACACCCAGTGGCCGCGACATCCACAAGCACGGCATCGATCCCGACGTGCCGGCCAAGATGACTGAGGCGGAGGCTCAGAAGCTCAAGCTTGAGGATCTGGGTACCGCCAAGGACACCCAGTACCGGGCCGCCGAATCCACCCTGATGAAGCAGCTGCGCATCACCGCCACGTCCGGTAGCACCTACAAGCCCGGCAGCGCAAACCTGCCGGCGGCCCTGGGTAGCCGCTGAATCGGGATTCTGGGGCAACAGTCAAGCCTCAGGCCAGCGGGGCCCACTGCCAGCCCGTGATCCTGGCTTTGGCCTGCACGTGCCTTGAGAGACCCCATTCTTTTCAGCCATTCCCTTTGGAGCCACTGCCGTTGATCCACTGCCGTTGATCCACTGCCGCTGATCCACTGCCATCCCAGGCCTTGATGTCCAGCAGCTTCTGCCCTTGGAAAGCCACATTGTTTGTGACCCCTGTCCGATCGCAACCCCTGACTGGTGATAGAGCTGCAGGTGGATGACAGCTCAGTACCCTTCGGCCGCTGGCAGGTTTTGACGACAAAGATGCCGCAGGGAGCTGACGATCTGAAGCTGAATGCCTAGGGTGCAAGAAGAACCTTCCGGTTCTCCGGAGTGAAACTTCAACCCAGAAGCCCAGGGGCTGCGACTGCCACGACATGAGCCTTTTCGCCAGTTACTCGAAGATCCTCGAGATCGTGGGCGACATCATCCGGGTGGAGGTTCCTGCCGGAGAAGAAGTGGGTGAGAATACACCCCGCTTCAACGATCTTGCGGTCCTGCAGAACGCCAACGGCAGTGGTTCTCTGGCCCAGGTGATTGATCTGAAGCAGGGCTCGGTGGCCCTGCAGGTGTTTCGTGGAACCAAGGGGGTCTCGACCAACTCGCAGGTACGCTTTCTCGGCCATCCGATGACGGCCACCTATTCCGACAACATCCTCGGCAGGGTGTTTCGCGGCACCGGCGAGCCGATGGATGGTGGACCCGAACTTTCGCAGGATCCCCGGGTGCCAATCGGCGGTCCATCGGTGAATCCGATGTGCCGCATCCTGGCCTCCAAGCTGATCCGCACAAACGTGCCGATGATTGATATTTACAACTGTCTGGTGGAAAGCCAGAAGATTCCGATCTTCTCCATCTCCGGCGAACCGTTCAATCCCTTCCTGGCACGGATCGGCATTCAGGCGGATGCCGATGTGGTGGTCTTCGGCGGTCTGGGTCTGATCTTCGACGACTACTACGCCTTCCGCAAGACCTTCGAAGAAGCGGGTGTCTTCCCCCGCACGGTGATGTTCGTCAATCTGGCCTCCGACCCGATCGTGGAACGGATCCTGATCCCCGACATGGCCCTGGCGGTGGCCGAGAAATTTGCCGTGGAAGAAGGAAAACGGGTGCTGGTGCTGCTCAGCGACATGACCTCCTTTGCCGATGGTCTCAAGGAGATCAGCATCGCCATGGATCAGGTACCGGCCAACCGCGGCTACCCGGGAGACCTTTACTCCCAGCTGGCGCGCCGGTACGAAAAGGCTGCCGATTACGCCAAGGGGGGCTCGGTGACGCTGCTCACCGTCACCACCATGCCTGGCGGCGATGTGACCCACCCGGTGCCGGACAACACCGGCTATATCACCGAAGGGCAGTTCTATCTGCACGACGGCATGATCGATCCCTTCGGCTCGCTGTCGCGGCTCAAGCAGAACGTGATCGGCAAGGTGACCCGGGAAGACCACAGCCAGATCATGAACACCACGATCCGGCTGTATGCCGGCGCCAGGGATGCGCAGCAGAAGCAGGCCATGGCATTCGAGCTCTCGGACTACGACCGCAAACTGATCCACTTCGGCGACCTCTTCCGTGATCGCTTCATGGACATCAATGTGGATCTACCGCTGGAGGCAGCCCTGGATCTGGCCTGGCAGACCCTGGCCGAGTGCTTCGAGCCTCAGGAGTTGCTGATGAAGCAGGAACTGATCGACAAGTACTTTCCCCATCCAGTTCCTTCGAAGCCAACTCCTGCCCAGCCAACTTCAACGCAGCCAGCTTCAACCCAGCCAGCTTCAACGCAACCAGATTCTTCGCAGCCAGGCTCTCCGCCATCAGGCCCGCAGACAACCACCGTCGCATGAGCAGACTCTCCCTCACCAAAGCCTCCCTCAGCCGGCAGAAGGGTCTGCTCAAGACCTATCACGACGTCTTGCCGTCCCTGGACCTCAAACGTCGTCAACTCAGTGCGGAGCGAGAAGCCGCCCGCCAGCAGCTGGAGGAGGCCCGAACCCGGGCGGCCGCCATCGAGGCGGAGGTTGGGAAATCCTGTCCGATGCTGGCCCACGAGCGGATCGACCTCTCGGATCTGGTGACCATCACCGCCGTTCATCAACAGGAGGAAAACCTGATGGGCACCCGCCTGCCGAAACTGCAAGGGGTGGACTTCCGGGTGGCCGACTATGGCTTGCTGAGCCGGCCCTTCTGGGTGGATGCCGTGGTGGGCTGGCTGCAGGAGGCCCTGCGCAATCAGCTGCAACTGCAGGTGGCCGAGAAGCGGCTGGAGCTGCTGCGACAGGCCGAGCGCAAGGTGACCCAACGGTTCAATCTGTTCGATCGGGTGCTGATCCCCCGGACCCGCAGCAACATCAGACAGATCACCATCTACCTGGCCGATGCGGAGCGCGCCGGGGTGGTGAATTCCAAGATCGCCAAACGCAAGAAACAACGGGACATCGCCGTGGCGCCATGACGATCATTCCTCTGGCCAAGCTCACGCTGTTCGGGCTCTCGGCCGACCGGAAACCCCTGCTCGATGGCCTCCAGAGCCTCGGCTGCGTGCATCTGATCCCCCTGACCAGCACCACGGAAGACGAGAATTTCGTGGTCGCACGGCCCAGCGAAGACGCCCGCAAGGCCCTGCGCTATCTGATGGATGTGCGGCGACGGCGCCATCAGACGAGGGTCGATGCCACGTTTGATTTCGACCGCATCGTGGCCGAAGCCCTGGCCAACAGGCAACGCAAGCAGCAGGCCGAGGATCGGGTGCTGGCCCTGGGCAAGCGACTGGATGAACTGGAGCCCTGGGGAGACTTCAGCCTTCCCGATCAGGATGGACTGGCGGGCAATCTCCTGTGGTTCTACCGGGTGCCCCACCCCAAGGCCGCCGCATTTCGTGGTGCCCTTGGCAGTCTTGGTCTGCCCTGGCAATTGCTGCACGAATCCCCCGCCCATGGGTATTACGCCCTGATCGCCGAGCAGGAACCCGATCAGGCACTCCTGCCCGTGGCCCGTTCCCATGTGGGGTCCCAATCCCATCGGGATGTGCAGCGCCAGTTCGATGACGCCCGCACCGCCCTGGAGGATGTGGAGGCCGCGCACGAATCGCTCAGCCGCTGGGTGTTTCTGCTCTCCAAACACCTCACCCGGGCCGAGGACGCCCAGGCGCGGGAGCAGGCCAGCGGCATGGCCCTCGATGACGACACGCTGGTGCAACTGCAGGGCTGGATTCCTCGCCCCGCCCTGCCCCGTCTCGACGCGTTTGCGCAACAGCACGGGCTGGCCTATCTCGCCGAGGTGCCGGAGCCGAAGGACTCCCCACCCACCCTGTTGCGCAACCCCACCACCCTGAGCGGCGGCCAGGATCTGGTCACCTTTTACGAGACCCCGGGCTACCGCGACTGGGATCCCTCGATCGTGGTTTTTTTCTCGTTCGCGTTCTTCTTCGCCATGATCATGGCGGACGCCGGCTATGCCCTGGTGCTGGGGCTGGTGGTAGGCCTGAAGTGGACAGCGATGGGGCGCTCGTCCGGTGGACGCCACTTCCGCATTCTGGCGGTTGTGGGCCTGGTGATGGCGCTGATCTATGGAATTCTGGCCGGCAGCTATTTCGGCGTAGCACCTCCAGCTGGTTCCCTGTTGGCGCACTGCAAGCTGCTGGATCTCAATGATTTCGCCGCGATGATGAAGCTGTCGCTGGTGGTGGGCTGTGCCCACCTGCTCCTGGCCAATGGCGTGGTGGCCCTGCGGGGCCAGTCGCTGGCCCAGACGGCACCACCGATCGGCTGGATGGCGGTGATTCTGGGCGGGATGACGCTCTATCTCAGCCAGGCCGAGGCTCCCTTCCTTCACATGGGCATCGGCCTGATAGCGGGTGGACTGCTCACCGTTCTGCTGCTCAGCAGTGAACGCCGTATCAGCCATCCGGCCGATCTGCTGCTGCGCCTGCTGGACGGGCTGGGATCGCTCACCGCCATCTCGAAGTTATTCGGCGATGTGATGAGTTACCTCCGTCTGTTTGCCCTGGGCCTGGCGAGCGCTTCCCTGGCGATCACCTTCAACCAGCTGGCTGGGCAGGTCTCACACTCGGGCCTGGCCTTGGGTGTGCCGATTGCCCTGTTGATTCTGGTGCTGGGCCATGGCATCAATCTGTTGCTGGCGATCATCAGTGGATTTGTGCACGGCCTACGGTTGAACTTCATTGAATTCTTCAACTGGGGGCTGTCCGGGGAAGGTGTTCCCTTCAGGCCTTTCATCAAAAAGGAGCTTGCCTCTTGAACGACCATTTCTCTCTACTCGCTCTCGGCTGGATCGGGATTTATGCCCCGGTCGCTCTGGGGGCGATCGGTGCCGCGATCGGCTGCACCATTGCCGGTCAGGCAGCGATCGGCGCGATGATGGAAGTCAACAGCGGCTACGGTCGTTTTGTCGGCCTTTCGGCGCTGCCATCGTCGATGTCGATCTACGGCATTGTGGTGATGTTCATCCTCAACAGGCCGGTGATCCCGGCCAATGCCGGGGCCCTGTTCGGCCTGGGCACTCTGTCGGGACTCGCCTTTCTGATTGCCGCGATCTATCAGGGTCTCTGCTGCGCTTCGGCGATCGCCGGATCGAAGTCGAAGCCGGAGATTTTCGGCCTGGCCTTGGCACCGGCCGCAATCGTGGAGGGCTTCGCCGTCTTTGCCTTTGTGTTCGCCCTGGTGGCTGCCGGTGGGATTCCCAAGTAAGTCACCCCTATCACGTCCAACTCTGTGATCCGCTGTTCCCCCTCCTCTGTTCTGGAGTGCGATGCCCAAGTTCCGAACCAAACGTGAAGACACCCCGGCCCAGGTCGCTGCGGGGGTTGAGGAGCTGATCTCCCGTCTGCGGGATCAGGGTGTGGCCGCCGGCAGGAGCCAGGCCGATCAACTGGTGGCCGATGCCCGAACCGATGCCCAGCATCTGCTGGATCAGGCCCGCCAGCAGGCCGACCAGATCGTGCAGCAGGCCCGTCATCAGGCGGAAACCCTGGAAAACTCCGGCAAGCAGGCCCTGACGCTGGCCCTGCGGGATGCGGTGCTGGAGCTGAAGTCGCAATTGATGGAGCGGTTCCGGGGCGAAGTGCGCCAGCTGGTGGGAGAGGAGCAGCAGAAGCAGGAAATCCTCGAAAAGATGATCCTGGAGGTGGTGGGTCGTGTACGGGGCGAGGCCGACCGCTCCGAGCAGCCTGAAGTGATCCTGCCCCGCCACATCGCCGGCCTCGAGGAACTCAGCCAGAATCCCCAGGAGCTCGAAAACGGCGTGCTCACCCGGTTCGTGCAGCTCGTGTCCCGGGGGATCCTGCGCGAGGGGGTCAGCTTCGGCGTCGCCTCCGACCACCAGCAGGGGCTGCGACTGCGGCTGGTGGATCGCGATGTGATGCTCGACATCAGTGATGCGGCCGTGGCCGAGGCCATCCTTCAGCATCTGCAACCTCGCTTCCGGGCGCTGCTGGAGGGTGTCGTGAAATGAGCCCCCGCTACACGGCGCTGATGGCCAGCCTGCCACCCCTGGGAGGTCTGTTGGAGGCGCGGGCACCGGCGATTTCGATGCTGAAACTCGAGAGCCGCCTCACCTTGCTGCACCCCGAGGACAAACGCACCCTGGACCTGATGGTGGGTTTTCTCTCCCAGTCGGTGCAGGATGACGACAGCCTGGCTGCTCCGGTGGACGCCCGTCTGCTGGAGTCGGCGAATCAGTTCTTCAAGGAGGTGTCGAACCCCACCCTGCGCCAGCTGGTGGCCCAGCGTCTCGACCTGCGCACGATCATCGCGGCCCTGCGCCGGCGCCACCGCGGCGAAAGCGAGCCCCCCACGGGTCCCGCCTGGGGCTTTGGTCCCTGGGTGAACACGATCGAGCGGCGCTGGAAGGAGCCGGCCTTCGGTCTTGAGGCGGTCTTCCCCTGGATCCCCAACGTGAGCCACCTGCTCGAATCGGGAGATCTGGTGACGCTGGAACGCTCGTTGTTCGGAGTGATCTGGAAGGATCTTGACCGTCTTGGTTTCGGTCACCACTTCGACCTCGAGGCCGTGGTTGTGTACGTCGCCCGCTGGGCGCTGGTCGATCGCTGGTCCCATTACGACGCCCGGTTGGCCGTGACGCGCTTCGGCGATCTCGTCAGTACCTCGCTGGCGGGCATCACCAACGGCTCCCAGGCTCCGCCCCCCCCTCGATCCGCTCCCGCCACCCAACCCGCCGCTGCCAGCCGATGACCGAAGCCAGCTTCAACATCGCCCGCGTGGTCGCCGTGCAGGACGACCTGGTGACGATCGCCATGGCCGATACCAATCCGCGACCGATCCTCAAAAATGAGGTGATCTACATCCTCCCGGGCCGCAAGGACGGCAACCGGCAGGAACGCCTCAAGGCCGAGGTTCTGAGGGTGCACGGCACCACCGCCGATGCCCAGGTGTACGAAAGCACCAAGGGAGTGGGCGTGGGAGATCCCGTCGAACAGTCGGGCGAACTGCTGTCGGTCACCCTCGGGCCGGGTCTGCTGAGCCAGGTGTACGACGGCCTGCAGAATCCCCTCGCCGGGCTGGCTGCCGGGTATGGCACGTTCCTGCCCCGGGGAGCCGTGGTGCCGCCCCTGGATACCGAGCGGAAATGGTCGTTTCAGCCCACCGCCAGGATGGGCCAGCGGCTCAGGGCCGGTGATGTGATCGGCACGGTGCAGGAAGGCCGCTTCACCCACAAGATCATGGTGCCCTTCGCCGAGCCTGGAGAGGTCACGCTCGACTGGATTCAGCAGGGCAGCTTCACCATCGACACCGCGGTGGCCCGCATCCGCGATGCCCAGGGCAACAGCCGCTCCCTCACCCTCACCCAGGAATGGCCGGTGCGGCAACCCCTGCCCCAGAACCTGCTGGAGAGGCGGCTGTGTGAGCGGCTCTATCCGGAGGAGCCGATGATCACCACCCAGCGGATCGTCGACACGTTTCTGCCGATCGCGCGCGGGGGAACCGGTTGCATCCCGGGGCCCTTCGGCGCAGGCAAGACCGTGCTGCAGAACATGATCTCGCGCCACTCCGACGTGGACGTGGTGATCGTGGTGGCCTGCGGCGAACGGGCCGGCGAGGTGGTGGAAACGATCACCGAATTTCCCAAACTGATCGACCCGAAAACGGGGGGATCACTGATGGATCGCACGATCATCATCTGCAACACCTCCTCGATGCCCGTGGCGGCCCGGGAGGCTTCGATCTACACCGGGCTCACCCTGGGTGAGTACTACCGCCAGATGGGTTTCAACGTGCTGCTGATCGCCGATTCCACCTCCCGCTGGGCCCAGGCGATGCGCGAAACCTCCGGCCGGCTTGAGGAGATCCCCGGAGAGGAGGCCTTTCCGGCCTATCTCGACTCCTCGATCAAGAGTGTCTACGAAAGGGCCGGCATCATCCGCACCAACGACGGCAGCGTCGGCAGCCTCACCATGATCGGCACCGTGTCACCAGCCGGCGGCAACTTCGAGGAGCCGGTCACCCAATCCACCCTCAGCACCGTGAAGGCCTTCCTGGGACTGAGTGCGGATCGGGCCTACAAGCGTTTCTATCCCGCGGTCGACATCCAGATGTCCTGGTCGCGTTACTTCGGCCAGCTCGAAGGGTGGTTCGCCAAGCATGTCGCCCCCGACTGGGTGAAGCGGGTGCAGGCGATGACTGACCTGTTGCGCCGCGGTGATGCGGTGAACCAGATGATTCAGGTGACCGGCGAGGAGGGCGTCACAATCGAAGACTTCATTCTGTATCAGAAGTCCCTGTTTCTCGACATGGTGTACCTCCAGCAGGATTCCTTCGACGAGGTGGATGCCAGCTGCTCGATCGAGCGCCAGAAAACCTGCTTCGATCTGGTCTGCGGGCTGGTGGACCAGACTTATCACTTCAACGACAAGAAGGCCGTTCGTGATTTCTTCACCCGCCTGACCGGTCTGTTCAAGAACCTCAACTATGCACCCACCAACTCGCCCACTTACACAGGCTTTCTGCAACAGATCCAGACTCTCGCCACCACCCAGGCTCATCCGCCTGGCATCGCCAAGACGACGGAACCGGTGTCCAGCCGCTGAGCTGAGCTGAGCAGACCAGGCGAGAGCTGAGCGGTGCAGATCCGTGGGGGTCTCAGACCAGGGAGGCCGCATCCTGTCCAGCGTCGCTGCCCGTCATCAGGCCGGTGAGATCGGTGGTCCCGAACACCTGCCGGTAGGCGGCAGTGCTGATGCAGGCCACCACGGGAATGGCCACGAAAAGGCCCACAACACAGGCCATCAAGCCGAGCAGCATCACGGCAAATTCCGCCAGGCCCAGCAGCAGCACCTGGCCCCATTGCGGGTCAACCACAGCGCGGCCCCGCTGGATCGCGCTGATCGGGCCAAGTCCCTCCAGCAGGCTCACCTGGGCCAGGAACTTCTGATTGATCACCACATAGATCAGCACCAGCAGGGCCACGAGCAAGGGCAGGACTGCCAGCAACTGGCTCAGCTGCGCCACTCCGAAGGCCAGGCCGGCGGCCACGAGGAGCATCAACCCCACCAGGACGCCGAGCACCAACCCGTTGCGAAACAGCCGGATCATGGCCGCCCCATCCCAGCGCACGAAGGTCGCGAAGCTGGGTTGACCACCTTCAAGAGCGCTCCAGGATCCCCGCACCAGGGCAACGCTCCCCCAGAGACTAACGATCACACCGGCCACAGCCCCCAGCAGCGCCACCAACGCCATCGGCCCGCTGATTGGCAGTCCCTCTGCATTGGTACCCAGCCGCTGAATGCCACTGAAAATCGCATTCACCACCGTGAGCAGCAGGGAGAACCCCACGAAGACCCAGGGGGCCCGGCTGAAGGCCGCCCAGCCTTGCCTGACCGCTTCGAAAACATCAAGTTGAGCCGGAGCAGGCGGAGAACTCTCGAACATGGAGGCGAGTCCCTGTGAAACAGCGGGTGAGCCCACAGTAGGGAAAGACATTCCGGCGCGCCATGACGATGTCGTCCCTACACGGAGGGACGTGGTGGTTCCAGGCCTTAGTCGCCGGTCATTGAGACCATGAAAGCCACGGTGTTCGGATCACATTCGACCGGCGAATCATTAGCGAGCTCTTGCCCATGGCTAAGATCTTGGATTTGCTTTACTTGACTGAAAGGCAGCCATGGACATAGCGAAGCTCCAATAATCAAGTCTTGGCTGAAATGACTTGAGGAGAGTTTGCGGAGGACCCTGTTGAAGGCATTGCAGGGGGTGTTGAGCCCCCTTCGAGGAAGAGGGTCTGCGTTGGGTAAGCAAAGGCGATGGCTTCATCGAGGAATTTCTCCATAATCTGATAATTCACTTCTTGCTGAACATTCAGAGCCAGGACGTAATCACCACCTGGGACAAAATACACAAATTCAAATTCGAGAGCGCTGTCTGCAAACCGCACGAAATGACAGCGATCGAACTCAGCCGGCGGCACCTGCTCGACCACCTGCTGCAACAGCGCAGGAATGCGGCGCACTTTCTCCAGTGAGGTCTGGTATTCAACACCGATGTGATGCACCAGCCGGCGGCGGGGCAGATCGCCGAAGTTGCGGATCGTCTGGCTGAGCAGATCTTCGTTGCTGATCACGATGCGCTCGCCATCGAGGCTGCGCAGACTCGATGAACGGATTCCCACTCTCTCCACCGAGGCCCAGTGCCCGCCGAACTGAATCACCTGCCCGATTTCGAAGGGTTGATCCAGCAGGATCGTGAGATAGTTAATGAAGTTCGACACTGGCCCCTTCAGGGCCAGGCCGATACCGATGCCGGCACCCGCCAGGGAGGCATAGATCGCGCCCATTTCCACGCCCTGGTTCTGGAGGAATACCAGTCCCCCGAGCAACCAGAACAAGGTGCGGATCATCGGGGCCAGACTCTGCAGAGTGGCGATCTGCCTGTCCTTGCCGAACCGGCGCAGCGAGCGATCCAACAGCAGCAACAGACTGCTGTTCACCAAGCGCACCACCAGCACGATGGCAACCAACTGGAAGGCCCCCTCCACGACCCGGTCGAGCCAGGCACCGGCGGCCAGGGCCTGCAGCTCAGACACCAGGCTCTGCCACCCCCAGACCGCCACCCCCAGATAGGCCAGCGGCGTGATCGTGCTCAACACCAGGCTGGCCAGCAGATCGTCGGTGCGGCTGCTGGTTCGCCCGACCAGCCGCATCACCCAGCGCTTGAGCAGACGCGACGCCAGCCAGACCACGAAAGCGCCAAGGGCCATGCCGCCCAGGGTGCTGAGAATGGCCAAGGCGGCGGTGTTGTTGATTCCTCCCATCGGCATCCGTTGATCCTGCGGCACATTCGGTGCACCCTATGCAGAGATCGACGCCTGCGTGGCTGAACCCTGAGCCATGCTGCAGCACACAGATCCAGCGAGGCGGCCCCCAGGTAGACGTGCAGGGAATCAGCCGGGCGGCATCCCCTTGGTGGAGACATCGGCTCCAACCTGTGGGCCTGGAAGCCCTCCCAACAGAGCACGACTGAGTTCCGTCGGCAGCTGCAGCTGCAGCGCACCCTCGCTGAGATGGAGGGTGCGCTGGGGGAAGGGGATCGTGATGCCGTATTGCCGCATAACGGCTTCGATGCGGTAGTTCAGGGCACTGATGATTTCATACTGACGGAGTGGCTGGTTGATCCAGATCAGCAGATGGAAGTTGAGAGCGTTGTCGCCGAAGCCCTGGAAGAACACCTGCGGTTCCGGTTCCTTGAGGATGCCGTCCACATCTGCGCAGGCTTCGCACAGGGCCTGGGTCACCTGTTGCGGATCACTGCCGTAGGCCACCCCCAGAGGCACCTGCAGGCGGGAGGTGGTGGAGCCGTGACTCCAGTTCACCACCCGGGATTCGAGGAACTCGGAATTGGGCACAATGATGGCAATCCGATCCAGGGTGAGCACCTCCGTGCTGCGCAGATTCACCCGCTGCACGGTGCCCTGCAGATCACCGATCTCCACGAAATCCCCCACCCGGATCGGCTGCTCGAAGATGATCACCAGACCGCTCACGAAATTCTTGGTGATGCCCTGCAGACCGAGGCCCACGCCCACGCCCAGGACACCCGCGAACAGAGTGAGAGAGGACAGATCCAGGCCCCAGAGCTGCAGCAGCACCAGGGTGCCGATGAACAGCAGGCCATAGCGCACCACAAAGGCCACCGCCTCCTGGGCTCCCACGTTGATGCCCGTGTATCGCAGGACCCGACTGCGTAACAGCCCCTGCAGGACCCCAACCAGGCGGGTGAGCAGCACAAACAGACCCAGCAACACCACGACATCCAGGACGGAGTAGCTGTTTTCTCCCAAGGGAAGAAACGGTGAGGCGAGGCTGTCGCTCAGGGCGGTGGCGACCCGATAGAAGCCGATCCGGGCGCTGGGAAACGGCTGAGCCGCCAGGGCGATCGCAGAGATCCACAGACCGATCTTCAGCGCCAGCATCCCGCTGCGCAGCAGAAAGCGCAGACCTTGAACGCGCATGGGGCGCGCCGGATCGATCGCAGCCGGCTCGAAATACCTTTGCGCCAGGTTCCGGCCCAGCCACCCCAGAGCGCGCTGACCCAGCCAGGCAAGCAGCAGCAGAGCTGCGGCCAGCAGGAGACTGCGGCGAACGTGATCCGGATGGCGCTCCCGGCGGCCCTGCTCGATCGCCTTCTCCAGCTCCGCCTTCCAGCGCTGGGCCTGGGCAAAGGGGTCGAGCCCATCGGGGGCATCGCGCCGGGTCACGGTGATCAGCACCTGCCCGTCGAGGGCGAGCACGGGAAGGTTGTTGTGCTCCCGCACCGTGATCTGCACGGGGCGACGGGAGAGCACGGCCTGCTGGAGGATGCGGTTGACCGGCTCCACCCGTTGTTCGGCACTGAACTCATTCGATGACCAGACGCCGAACAGGGGACGGCCGTCCAGCTCCACCTGCTCGGGCCCCGCAGCTTGCGAGGCGGCCTTGGTGAGCGATCCCGCGGATCCCTTCTCTGCCGGTACTGCGGCCTGGGGAATCACGGGCCCGAGCGGTGTCGCGCCTGCCCCCTGAAGCAGTCCCGCCCCGACCGTGATCGCCAACCACGCCGCAAGGACGATGGGGAACAGCAACCGAGGCAGTCGCTGACGGCCTCTCGGGGACCGTCTATGGCGGTGGCGTCCTTGAGGGGGGAGACGGTTTGGGGTCATGCCGCTCTCTCCAGAAGGCCGGTGCCTGAGGCTGACGCGAGGCCACGAATCTCGTGCCAACTTCCCACCCCCGCAGACCCCGCCAAATCGAAACTAAATATTAAGAGCCCAGGCCAGAACTGGGTTGGATGGGACAACCTTGGACGTGTCACAGTCCGCAGCCTGCTGGATCGGTGAAGCCGGGCCAGTCGGGCCTTCAGCCGGACCGCGTCACTTGTTCTCCGCAACAGGTCCCCATGGACATCCCGCCGCCCTCCCTCCAACCGAGCATGTCGGTTGCATGTCCTGTGGCCCCTGCGAGCGCATCCAAGCTGCAGATGTCCACCCTGCGCACCCGCTCCAGGCTGACCGCCCTGCGGGAACGGCTGGAGGTGCTGCATGCTCAGCTGGCCGAGCAGGTGGAACTCCTGCCGATCGGCAATGAGAGCTGGATCGAGACCGAGCGCGAGCTCCGGGCTGCGGAATCAGCCATGGCGCAGCTGCATGGCAGGCGATGGATCTGAGCAGGGGCAGTCTGATGATGCCCCAAGACATTTCACCCATGGCCCTTGGCGATCTCCCAGCTCAGCAGCGCCCATTTCAGTGGTGACCATGACCGTCTGCTGGAGGGGCTGAGCCAGGGGAGAAGGATTGGCTCCACAGGGGCCGGAGCAGTCCGGTCCCGATTGTCACGGCCGCTGTTGCTGATCCAGGATCTCGATGGGGTCTGCATGCCCCTGGTGCGTGATCCCCTGCAGCGCCGGGTTGATCCGGCCTACCTGCGGGCCTGCAAGGCGATGCAGGGGAGCTTCGCCGTGCTGACCAACGGCGAGCACGGCGGCCGCCGCGGCATGAATCCCATCGTCGAAGCGGCCGTGGGCGATGCCGAGGCGGTGCGCCGCGAGGGCCTCTACCTGCCGGGTCTGGCCGGCGGTGGTGTGCAGATCCAGGATTGCCACGGCCGGATCGAGCATCCCGGCGTGAGCGATGCCGAACTCAGCTTTCTCGAACATGTGCCGATCCGGCTGCGCGAGGACCTGACCACCGTGCTGGCAGGGCCGTCCTTCGGTCTGCGGGGCGACGAACTGGAGGCACTGGTGCAGACCGCCGTGCTCGACAACCAGGTCTCCCCCACCCTGAACATCAATACCCTCTTCCCCTATTTCGGGGCAGAACCGGAGCTGTGGGGCCGGCTGCAACAGGCCATGGCCGGCCTGATGGAGGGGCTGCTCGATCAGGCGGCGGCAGCCGGGCTGGAGGGGTCGTTCTTTGTGCACCTCGCCCCCAACCTCGGCAGAAGCGGCGACCGCGAGCTGCTCAGGCCCGGCCATGCGGGCGATGCCGGCACAACTGATTTCCAGTTCATGCTGAGCGGTGCCGTCAAGGAGGCGGGCGTGCTGGTGCTGCTCAATCAGCACGTGCACCGCAGCACCGGTCGCCATCCCCTCGGGGCCGACTTCACCGTGCGCACGGCACCACGCCGCCATGAAGATCTGCTGCGGCTGGCGCAGGAGCGCTTCGATCCGGCCACGCTGCCGCAGCTGGTGGGCGTCGGCGACACGGTGACCTCCCAGCCGATCAAGCCCGGTTCAAACGAACGGCTGCGGGGCGGCAGTGACCGGGGCTTCCTGCGGCTGGTTCAGGATCTCGGCCGCCAGTTCAGCACCGACAACCTGGTGCTCTTCGTCGACAGCAGCCGCGGCGAGGTGCGCCGGCCCGGTCTGGGGGATGGCCTGCAGGAGGGCACCCCTGGGGCTGAGCCCCCCTGGGAAGCGGTGGAGGGGATCAGCGATCCCGCCGATCCGCTGCGACTCCAGTACCTCTTCGCCGGCGGCCATCGCCAGTACACCGCCTGGTTCGCCGGGCTGGCCGCGGCCCTCAACCCTGGGAGTGGGGCGATCCCGTCCGACGCAGACGCACCGGCGACGCCCCCGACGTGAGGCCCCGCCGCACCGGGTGGGCGGCATGGGTGGCGTCCAGTTCGAGGCTGGCGCGGCTGAGAATGCGGCTGAGCACCACCTTCATCTCGTACTGGGCGAACGCCATGCCGATGCAGCGCCGGCTGCCGCCACCGAACGGGAGGAATTCGTAGGGGCTGTAGCTGGTCTCGAGGAAGCGCTCGGGCCTGAAGGTCTCGGGATCGGGATAGACGGCCGGGCGACGGTGAGCCAGATAGATCGAGCCGATCACGAGCGTGTCCGGTTCCAGGCGCTGGCCTGCCAGGGTGACGGGACGGCGCACAACCCGCGGAAACGTGAGCATGCCCACCGGGTAGATGCGTAGGGTCTCGTTGCAGACCGCCGCCAGATAGGGAAGAGACAACACGGCCGTGGGGTCGGCGGCAGCATCAACTCCAGCCAGCTCCTGCTGCAGGCGCAGACGCAGCTCCGGCCTGCGATGCAGCCAGTAGAGCGCCCAGGTGAGGGCGGTGGCGGTGGTTTCGTGGCCAGCCACCAACAGGGTCATCAGCTCATCCCGCAGCTCCTGGTCCGTCATCGGCTGCCCCTGCTCATCCCGTGCCGCCAGCAGCAGCGACAGGATGTCGCTCGAAACCTCAAACGCCTCGGGTTGCCGGCGGCGCCGCTCGATCTCGTCATTGATCAGGGCATCGATCGCGGCACGCCGGCGCACAAAGCCGCCCCAGGGGCTGAGCGGCCCCAGATCAAGCCGCAGCAGCGGGAAGTAGAGGAGGCTCACACTCGCCGGACTGCTCATCTGATCCAGCAGGGCGACCAGCAGCCGCTCCAGCTCCCGGTAGCGCTCCCCCTCCGCCAGCCCGAAGACGGTGGAGAGGATCACGCGCATGGAGATCACCTGCATCGCCTTCTGGGCGGAGAAGGTCGTTCCGACAGGCCAGCCATCGATCACCGCATCGCTGATCTGCGCGATCGTCTGCCCATAGGAACGCATCCGCTCCCCGTGGAAGGGAGGCATCAGCAATCTGCGCATGCGGCGATGTCGGTCGCCGCTGATGCCGATCACCGACTCGGTGCCGAGGAAGGGTTCGAACAGGGCGTTGAGGTCCCCGGGGGCATCGAACGGATCGCCGTCATCCTGATTGAGCAGCGTGCGCAGATCCTCCGGCGCGCTGAGCATCACCAGCGGCCTTCCGCCCCCTCCCAGCCGTGCCGTGAAGGCATCGCCGTAACGGCTGGCGGCTCGCCGCATGAAACGGAAGGGTGAGCGGATCCAGCCGAACGTCTGCAACACCCAGGGGGAACGCGGGCCGGCCGGCAGCGCGGAGCTGGGCAGGGTCCGAGTCTTCGACTTGGTCTGAGGCTGACCCTGGGCCTGGGTCTCAGTCTTGGTCTGGGGCAAGGTGGTCGAAGGGGAAACGACGGGACGCCACGGGGCGTGGTGGCGATGGATGCACTCCGGCCTTGAGGGCGGCGGGCTGGCCTGCGTTCAGTCGCGCCCGCTGGAGGGAAGCCGGCTGACCTGCTGAGCGCGGGCCTCGGGATCGCCCAGCAGAACCAGACCCGCCTGATGGACCCGAACGATGCCGTGGGCCATCAGCAGCGCCGCCGCCAGGCAGCCCACCAGGCTGAGCAGCGCCACCAGATCCAGGCCGGGAGCAGGATCCCCATCCCGTCCCCCGCTGCCAACGCTGTCCAGCGGCTGGGGTTGCCCGGGTGCTCCGACGGGCATGGCCTGAGGGGCGGAGGACCCCCGCATTGTTGGCGGATGTCACCGCTGACGAAGATTTTCTTAGCACGTCGTACCCATGCAGCGTCAGCCCATCGGCTGCACCCTGGGGACGCCCCCTTCTCCCGCCAGACGGATGCCCCAGCCATCCCGCCCCGCGTCCGGGCACCCCACCTCAGGACAGCCCGCTGAGTGGAGCGGCGCGGTGTGTCGGCAGGAAGGCTGGTGGACCGCCACCACCAGCCTGGCACCTGCGGGTCTGCGGCTCTACCGGCAGCGCTGGAGCGGTGCGGAGCCGCCCCGGGCGGCGATGGTGCTGGTGCACGGCATCGGAGGTCACAGCGGTCTGTTCACAGACCTGGCCGAGGAGCTGGTGGGCTGGGGTCTGGAGGTGTTCGCCTTTGATCTGCCGGGCCATGGCCGTTCGGACGGTCCCAGGGGGATGGTGCGGTCCTGGAGCGATTACCGCGACTGTCTGGATCAGTTCCTCGCCAGCGAGGTGACCGCAGCCCGCCCGGACCTGGCCTGTCTGCTGCTGGGTCACAGCCTCGGAGGGACCCTCGTGCTGGATGCGGTGCTGGATCCGGATGAGGCCAGCACCCGGCTCATCGGGGCGGTGGTCTCGAATCCTGCCGTCGGAGAAACAGGAGCAGCTTCCTGGCGCCTGCTGTGCGCCCGCCTCCTCTCACGGATCTGGCCCTCCTTCACCCTGTCCACGGGCTTCCCCCTCAAGCTGGCCTGCCGCGATCCGATCCGCCTCGAGGCCTACCGCCGCGACCCCTACCGGCACACCCTCTGCTCAGCGCGGCTGGCCACCGAATTTCTGGCGGTGGCTGGGCGATTGCAGACGGAGGCGCCCCGGATCACCCTGCCGCTGCTCCTGCTGCAGAGCGGCGCCGATGGCGTCACCCCGCCGGCGGCAGCGGAACGGTTCTTCGCCGGGCTGCCGGAAGCGACCAGCACCTGGCGGTTCTACCCAGCCAGCTTCCACGAACTCTTTGACGATCTGGACCGCCAGGAGGTGCTGGCTGACCTGCGGAGCTGGATCGAGGCCCTGCTGGCGGTGCCGGCCGGATCGCCGTGACCCCCATGCACGGACAAAACGGCCAGGGCCTGGAACCGATCCCGCCCCGCCTGAGCATGGCGATGGTGCGACTGCTGCATGGCCTGCTGCCGCTGCTGTTGCGCTTCCGCTGGTTCGTGTGGCTGCCGGCGCGGATCGAAGGGCTGGAGCTGGTGGAGGGGGAGCATCTGGTGGAGGCCTTCCAGCGCTTTCAGGCCGGAAACCTGCGCTTGATCCTGGCGTTCCGCCATGGGGAAGTGGATGATCCCCTCGCCGCCCTGTGGCTGTTCTCCCGCGGGGTGCCGGCCCTGGCCCGCCGACACGGGGTGCGCCTGCATCTGCCGTTGCATGCCCAGTTCCTCTACGACCGCGGCATGCCGCTCTGGGGCGGACGCGGCCTCGCCTGGGTGCTCTCCCGCCTGGGGGGAGTGTCGCTGCGGCGCGGCCGGCGCCCCGACTGGACGGCCCTGCGCACCAGTCGCCGCCTGGTGCTGGAGGGAGCCTGTCCCTTTGCGGTGGCTCCGGAGGGGGCCACCAACGGCCACGGCGAGCAGCTGGGCCCCCTGGAGAACGGTGTGGCCCAGCTGGGGTTGTGGTGTGTGCAGGACCTGGACCGTGCCGGCCGCAGCGAAGCCGTGTGGATCGTGCCGATCAGCCCGCAGTACCGCTACCGCCGCCGGAACTGGGGAGCACTGGAGCAGCTGCTGGAGCGGCTGGAAGGGCTGGTGGGTCTGACAAGCGATCGGGCCGGCACGATGCCAGAGGCTGAAGCGCCGGAGAGCGCCGCCATCCAGGACAACGGGGCCATCACAGAAACGGCGTTGCGGCTCTACCCGCGGCTGCTGGCGATCGGGGATGTGCTGATCGAGCAGCTGGAGCGGTTTTACGAACGCCTCGCCCCGCAACTCAAGCTGGGGTCCCCAGCACCTGCCCCCCGGCAGACTGCCGCCCAGGGGAGGGGGTCGGATGCGCCCGGCCGGGGTGAGCGGATCCGGGCACTGCTCGATCGGGCCCTGGCGGTGGCGGAGAACCGCCTCGGTCTCAGCGGCGGCGGCACCCCCGAAGAACGGTGCCGCCGGCTGGAGGAAGAGGGCTGGCGGCGCCAGTTCCGCGAAGACCTGCCGCCCCGCTGCGCTCTGGCCCCCCTGGATCGCGCCCTGGCCGATTGGCTCGCCCGTGATGCGGCCATGGCCCTGGTGCACATGCGACTGGCGGAGGGCCTGGTGGCGGTGTCCGGCGATTACGTGGCACGCCGCCCCAGCTTCGAGCGCTTCGCCGAAACATCCCTCTTGCTCCACGACGCTCTGGAGAGGCTGCAGGGGGCGCGGCTGCCGCGCCGGCCTGGGCTCGGGCCTCGGCAGGTGCGGCTCAAGGTGGCCGAACCGATCCAGCTGCGGCCGGAGGGCCCGCCGCCGGCTCAGGCCACCGCACCGGATGGGCCAGACACGGCCGGACGACCTCGGCAGCAGACCCAGGCCATCACCGCCCGCATCCAGGCAGCCTTCGAGCAGGCATGGATCTGAATCATTCCAGACCCATCGTTCAAGCCCTAAGGATGGGTGGTGGTAGTGGCTGGATCCGGCTGGCCATGAGACGATCCGCTTTGACCCAGGCCCCTGCCGCCCCATTCCGATGAGCCTGCCGCCCCTGCCTGCTCTGGTCACGATCCTGGCCCTGGTGCTGTACCAGGCCACGGCCCTGCTGGTGGGCCGGGCGCGGGTCCAGCATCAGGTCAAGCCCCCCGCCACCACAGGACCCGAACAATTCGAGCGCGCCCTGCGGGTCCAGCAGAACACCCTGGAGCAGCTGGTGTTCTTCCTGCCCACCTTCTGGATGGCGGTGACCCTCAACCAGGCCGGCGTGGCCTGCGCCCTTGGCTTCGTGTGGATCGGCGCGCGGATCGCCTATGCGGTGGGCTACATGCAGGCGCCGGACAAGCGTGGCCCCGGCTTCGGCATCGCCTTTCTGGTCAGCGTGGCCCTGCTGGTGATGGCCTTCGTGGGCGTGGTGGCCAAGCTGGGTTGAAGGCCCGGTTGAACCACCGCGATCGCCACGGGATCAAGGTTGCGGTTCTGGAGCCCTGCAATTGATCGACTCAAGCAGGCCATAACGATCGTGACGCCGCTCGATGCGAGCGCCATGGCTGGCCCAGGCCGGCTGCCACTGCAGGGCCACCAGCTGGGGCTGATCCGGCTGACGTTGCAGCGGGATATCGATCAGCACATCCGCTTCCGGCTGCCAGCGGAGCAGCGAAACACCGTTGGCCTGCCACACGGTGGTGGGAGGCGGCAGACGAAGTGGAGCTGGTGGAACCGGATCCTGGCGGCCCGGGCGCCCTTCGTTCACGTAGACCAGGCTGGAGAGGCCCTCGGCGGCGAGCTCGATCACAACCCTGCGGCGACGCTCGCCCAGCACCACACACAGTTCACTCACCCAGGTCCAGGGGCCGATCCGGCTCGGGCCCAGGCTCCAGTGGCCATCGGCAGCGATCTGCATCTCCGAGGGCGGCTCTCGGAAGCGCATCGTGCGGACCGCACCGGTGCTGCCATTCGTGAGGGCCGCCTCGATCTCAGGGATGTCCTGATCCTCGGTTCCGGTGATCAGTTCCTGCACCTCCAGATGGCTGGCAAAGCGGTCGAGCTCGTGGCCCTGGCCGTCGAGTCGGATGAAGGTGCCCTGCCAGAGGCCGGCGTTGTGCTGGAGCAGGGTGGTGCGCCGCTGACTGCCACGCGGCAATGCAAGTCCCGGGTCGGGGCGAACGGTCAGAGGCGGCGCGTTGGTGGTCATGGGCATGGAGTGGAGCCGAAGGGCTGCCGTGAAGGGACCATGGGAGGGTTGTGAGCCTCCAGGACGGTTGTGTCCGAACCCACCGTGTCCAATGCGCGCTCAGGCTTGCCGCAGATTCAATCGACCCAGGCGACAGCCTGCCCGGGCATCTGGTCCACCAAGCCCTGGTGGTGCCAGCCCTGGTCGATTCTGCTGACGGGAGTGGTGGCGGTGGCGGCGAGCTGGTGGCTGCTGCACCGCTGGTGGCTGAGCGGCTTTGTGGCCTCGGGGGTGCTGCTGTGGTGGCTGCTGTTCCTGGTGCTGGTTCCAGCGGCTTATCGGGCACAGCTGGACCCTGAAAAGCCAGAAACCCCTGAGCAGGCCTGAAAGACTCCAGGAGGTATCAGGCCACTGGTTGCATCAAGCCACTGGTTGCATCAAGCCACCGCCGTGATTGTCGTCGTCATCGTTGTTCTCCCGATCACCCTGGAGAAGGGCGTAGAGGCCGAGGGCGAAAAGGCTGACCATCCCAGACACGATCCCGAAGCCACCCTGGAGTCCTCCACCCACATCGACCAGCTCACCCACGACTGCTCAATCCAAAGATTGTGAGAATTGTAACGTTGTTTTGCGGAAGCTGCGCCGGGCCCTGCTTTTCCACTTCGCCTGCAGGTGCTTCTGGCCAGGCGATCGACCCCGGCCGCACAGTCCGCGCCTGCGCGCAACCATCACCTGCCGCCAGGGTGCTTGTCGGAACTTCATGAGCCAGTTGCGGAGTTCAACGTGGGGCTCTTCCATGTCACGGGCGATGTCCAATCCAACCCTGTGGCTCAAGCTCGGACCAGTCGCAGCTTGTCTCCCGGGGATTCGGCACCTGGCCGCTGGACATGCCCGCCACGGGTGCTCACCAACGCCCCGGAATCACTGGATACTCACGAACCGCAACAGCGACCTGCCCCAGAGGAGCGCCGACCCGATCGCTCGCCGACTCGGTGTTGCCACGTCCGGTGAGCGCACCTGGCAACCGTTCACCATGGGAGCAGGTGCCAGCGGAATCCCCGGAGATTTGGGTTCACCGCCGCTCTTCGCGCATGGTTGTCGTCACCCAGAACGATGAAGGAAGCCCCCCAACCGAGTCTGTGATCACATCCGGTCACACCTTGGCCACGGCAAGTCACACCTGACGGGCCCGTTCGGACGGACAGTGAAGACGTGGCTCACCTGCCGCCATGAATCTCCCCCATCACGTCCCACGGGCTGATGGCCAGCCACTGGCCGTGCCCCATACCCATACCCCCCAGGAGCCCAGGCCCCCTGAGGCCCCGATTCGTCTTGAACGGAGCCTGAGCGACATCCTGGGGCTTGCCTTTCTGGGGCTGGCGACCATCGGCCTGGCCCTTGTCCCCACGGCAGCAGGGGCGACCAACTGGGAAGCGATCGATCGCCTGCGGCTGCTGTTGAAGCGTTCCGGGGTTCGGGTGGTGCAACGCGACTGCACCCAGCGGGGGCTGCAGGGCCTCTACAGCCACGGCAGCGACACGATCGTGATCTGCAGAGTGCACAGCAACCCCAGGGAGGTCTGGAACACCCTGGCCCATGAGGCCACCCACCGGATGCAGGCCTGCCGCGGCGGTGCCATCACCGATCCGAATTACCACCGCTCCATGGCCGAGGCCCTGGCCAAACGATCACCACAGGATCTGGCTTCCCTGCGGCTCTATCCAGCCCGCCAACGGGCTGGAGAGCTGGAGGCCCGATACACAGCCCAGCTGCCCCCATCGCAGGTGATCCAACTGTTCGAACGCTATTGCGGTTGACGCCTCTCTTCATTGACTCATCAAGCCCGGATTCGACCATGAACGACCTGCTTCTCTCCCTGGCCATGGCAGCCCTGAGTCAGTTCTCCAGCCTTGCTCCAGGCGGATTTGGTGGTGGTTTTGGTGGTGGATTCGGTATTCCCGGACTCAACGACAACGGCAATCGGCCGCAATTTCCGACGACCGTTCCTCGCCGACCGTCCGACCAGCTGGCCAGCCTGGCCGTCGTGCAGTGCCTGTACTCAGATGGCCAACTCGACCGCGTCCAGGCCCGGACTCTGGTCAACCACCAGGCCCAGCGACGGGGCTGGCCAAGGGGATGGGAGTCAGGGATCTCCCCCCGACAAGTCGAGCAGGTGATCAGAAGTGCCGGAGGCTGTGATCCGTTGCTGGCTCAGCTGCGTCGAGGCAGCAGCCCCTCTGGTGTCCGGGGCCGCGGCAACGGCATCGCCGTCAGGCCCTATGCGACGCCTCCGGCAAGGGTGCCATCACCAGGGGCCGGGCTCAGCGAACGCGAGGGGTTTGGCCTGGCGCCCTACCGCTGATATCACGACCATCCACTCGGACAACCAACTCGGGGACTCCACCAGCCACGCTGTCCTGAACAATCGACCAGGCCGATCGGGCGCAAGACTGATCAACCCTGACGACTAGAACCGATGCGTTGGGCTGCCGGCTCCAACCCAAGGCAATGGTTCGGTGAACACTGGGCCGTCGCGGCACTGGCCGTTGGGGCAGCGGCGGGAAGTCTGCTTCCCCTTCAGCCGTTCTTTGGAGCCCGCTGGCAACTGGGATCGATCGCCACCGTCTTCGCCGTGCTGCGGTTCGGTTGGTGGGGCGTTCTGGTGGGTGCCGTTGAGGCACTGGCGGAAACCTGGCAACGGGGTCCCTGGTGCCTTGCTGTTGTCTTGCTGGAAGCGGTATGGCTGAAGCTGTTTCTGGATCGCCTCAACGAAGGCCGCCGCAATGCCGATAACGGCCGCATCATCCTGGCGGATGTCGGCTTCTGGCTTGTAGCCGGCACTCCGATCATTCTGCTGTTCACCGCACTGCTGCCAAACCTGGGCAGCGTCGACGGGCTGACACAGGCGCTGGTGCAAGGCGTGAACAGTGTTGTGAATACCACGATCGGCTTCACGCTCTACCTGGTGATCAAATATCGCTTTCCAGGGAAAATTGTCGTCAAGGGAATCTCCATTCGGGGATTGAGCATCAGCATCGTCTTGCTGGCCATCGCCATCCCCACCTTCGCGGTCAGCTCACTTCTGTCCCGCAATCTTCAGCTATCCCTGCAACAGAGAGAGCAGCACATGCTCAGACTGGTCGCCAATGCGGCGATCACGATGACAGACGCTGAATTTGCCGTCATGAAACGGGCGTTGCCTAATGGAACGGAGCGCATGGAGGTACGCATCCACCAGGGAAATGGTGAAATCCACAGCACAGACACCAAACTGTTCGAGACCCTGACCCGCGACTACGAACCCATTGATCAGCCGATCCTTTCAGTACAGAGTCTGACCTTGAAGATCCCTCGTGATCGTCAACCCTGGAAGCGAAGGCTCGAACAGGGCTACTGGATCTACGACACCACGATTGATCGTCACCTCACAGGCCAAACCTCCACCCAGACCACCGTGGCCTACTCCGCCGCCGAAACGATCCAGGCGCTGCAACGTCAAACCACTCAGACCGTGGGACTGATGGCCTGGGTGATCCTGATCGGGGCGCTGCTGAGCCACTGGCTGGGCCGCAGCCTCGATCAACAGTTCGTGAAGGTGCTGGCCCCGATCTTCCGCCACCAGGCCAGGCAGGGCAGTGGCAAAGCCAGCCTCTACGCGGTACCCAGTCTGGCAACCTCCGTCATCCTGGAGCTCAATGCCATGGTGAAACTGATCAACAGTCGGCTCCTGCGCGTCAACCGGCTCAGCCTGGAGCTGGAAGATATGAATGCCAAGCTCGAGAAATCACGTCAGGAGCTGCATCATCTCAGCACTACTGATCCACTGACCGGATGCTATAACCGTCGAGAACTTGTTCGACGACTGGAAGATGAGATCGCTCGCGCTAATCGTCAAGAAAGCGAGCTGAGCTATCTCTGCTTTGATATCGATTATTTCAAACGCGTTAATGACACCTACGGCCATGCCATGGGCGACGCCGTGCTCCTGAACGTCGCCGATACGATCCGCAGCCGCCTGCGGGCCACCGATTGCTTCTGTCGCAGCGGTGGTGAGGAATTCACGATCCTGCTACCGAATTGCTCCAGCGAAACCGGTCGCAACTACGCCGAACTGCAACGCCTCGGTGTCGCGGAAGCCGTCACCATCCTCGATGGCACGGCAGTGCAGGTGACCATCAGTCTGGGCCTCAGCACCTACAGTCCCGGCCAGGATGATGCCGAGGCCCTGATGGCTCGCGCCGATGCGGCCCTCTATGCCTCCAAGGAGAACGGTCGCAACCAGGTCACGGTGGGTTGACTGGCCGATGCCCTGCCGCGCCGCCAGGATGGGGCACGCGGCACCCCTGCATGACATGGACAACGACGTTCTGCTGCCGGTGCTGGCCGGCTTGGGGCTCATCCTGCTGATCGTGGCGGGGTCGGTAGTGCTGGTCCTGCGGCCAAGCGACACCCCCGACCGCAAGTCCTGAGCGAATGGCCGTGATGTCCAACCACAGCCACAGCCACAGCCACAGCCACGATCCAGGGATATCCGGCGCCAGGGGATCGGCATTCCGCTGGAGCGTGCTGCTGAACAGCGTCCTTTCCGGCCTGCAGATCGCGATCGGTGTCGGCTTCGGATCGCTCGCCCTGATCTCCGATGCGATCCACAATCTCGGCGATGTGGCTGGCCTGCTGCTGGCCTGGGGAGCGGAGCACCTCAGCGACCGCCCGGCCAGCGGCCGCTTCACCTACGGCTTCGGACGCAGCACCCAGCTGGCTGCCTTGGTCAATGCGACGCTGATCCTGATGGCCGCCGCCGTGGTGATCGTCGAGGGGCTGCAACGGCTCCGGGATCCCCAGCCGATCAGCAGCACGCCGGTCATCTGGGCTGCAACAGCGGGAATCCTGGTGAACCTGTTCTCGGCACGCCTGTTCGGCCACGACCACGGCCGGAATCTCAACCGCAAGGCCGCGGTGGTGCATCTGCTCACGGATGCGGCGGTATCGGCGGCGGTGCTGGTCAGCGCTGTGCTGGTGAGCTGCACCGGCTGGGATTGGATCGATCCACTCACCGCGGTCGGTGTTGGCCTGGCCGTGGCCTGGAGCGGCTGGGGGCTGATGCGGGAGGCGGTGCTGGTGAACCTCGATGGCGTACCGCGAACGATTGAGCTGGACCTGGTGCGCCAGACCCTGCAGCAGCTGCCAGGCGTGGAGAA
Organism: Synechococcus sp. CCY9202; assembly: GCF_034931685.1. Lineage (NCBI taxonomy): Bacteria > Bacillati > Cyanobacteriota > Cyanophyceae > Synechococcales > Synechococcaceae > Synechococcus > Synechococcus sp. CCY9202. The sequence goes on along the minus strand of NZ_JAYGID010000073.1, from coordinate 16,980 downwards.
AGCTCACCATGTGCACATCTGGGCAATGAGCACCTCGCGCACCGCCCTTACCGCCCATCTGCGGTGCCGCAACAACGGCGTCAGCGATACCGCGCTGCTGGCACAGGCCCGTGAGCGACTGGCCGAGCTGGGCATCGATCACTCCACTCTGGAACTGGAATGGGTGAAGCCCGGCGAGACACCAGCGTGAATCGCACCCGCACAATTCTGATCAGTGGAGCCAGCCGGGGCATCGGCCTGGCTGTGGCCAAGCGGCTGCATGCCGGCGGTCATCGGCTCAGCCTGGGTGTGCGCAGCCCCGACGCGATGAAGACCGTCTTTGGCACCCGAGGCAGCAACGAGACCCTGATGATCCACCCCTACGAGGCCACCGACCCCGGCGCCGCCCAGGCCTGGGTCACATCGAGTGTGGAACACTTCGGCGGCCTTGATGCGGTAGTCCACTGCGCTGGTATCTTCTCGCGGGTGGGGGTGGGCTTCGCCAGCGGCGAGGAGCGCGAGATCGCCCACACCCTTGAGGTGAACCTGATGGGACCCTGGTGGCTGAGTCGAGCGGCCTGGCCCCATCTGGTCGCCGGTGGCGATGGCAGGCTGATCGTGCTGGTGTCGATGAGCGGCAAGCGGATCAAGGGCAACCTCGCTGCCTACGGCGCCAGCAAGTTCGCCCTGCTGGGCCTCTGTCAGGCAATGCGCAACGAAGGCTGGGACGCCGGAATCCGGGTCACTGCCCTCTGCCCAAGCTGGGTGAACACCGAGATGGCGGTAGGCGTCAAGACGCTCACGCCCGACGCGATGACCCAGCCGGAGAGTCTTGCCGCCACAGTCGCCCACCTGCTGGATCTGCCCCCGGCTGCAGTGCCGTTCGATTACGCGGTGAGCTGCCAGCTAGAGAGCTGAACTGTGGGGCTGCAGACGGCGGCGCTCCCAGCCCTTCACCAGTCGGTAGATCACCGGCACCACGAACAGGGTCAGCACTGTGGCCACCAGCAGGCCAAAGAACACCACGGTGCCAATGCTGATGCGACTGGCTGAGCCGGCACCACTGGCAAACAGCAACGGCAGAAATCCAGCCAGCGAGGAGATCGCCGTGAGCAGGATCGGTCGCACCCTTGCCAGGGCGGCGCCGTGGATCGCCGCCTGCAGGTCCATTCCTTCAGCCAGCCGTTGGTTGGCGAACTCCACGATCAGAATGCCGTTCTTCGCGGCCAGGCTGACCAGCACCAGCAGGCCCATCTGGCCATAGACATCCAGCGGCAGGCCTCGCAGGGCCAGGCCCAGCACCGCCCCCAGCAAAGCCAGAGGCACGGTGATCAGGATGATGAACGGGTCGGCGAAGTTCTCGTACAGGCCGGCTAACACCAGCACCATCACCACCACCCCCAGGGCGAACACCCGCAGATTTCCTCCGCCTGCCTTGCGCTCCTCCCGTGCCAGTCCAGCCCATTCGAGATCGGTGCTGTTGCCCTGGCTCTTGCCCAGCCTCTCCAGTTCTGCCATCGCCTGGCCCGTGCTCACCCCCGCCTTGGGCAGGGCGCGAATCGAGATGGCACGCGCCAGACGGCTGTGGTTGATCGTGGTGGGTCCGGTGTCCTGTTCGACCCTCACCAGCTGGGCCAGGGGGATGAGCCGTCCGTCGCGGTTGCGCACGCGCAGGGAGAGCACATCGGTCTGATCGCGGCGATGACGACCATCGAGCTGCACAATCACCCGGCGCACCTCGTCGCTCTCGAAGCTGTCGTTGACGTATTCACTGCCGAAGCTGGCACCGAGCGTGTCCACCACATCGGACAACTTCACCCCCAACGACGCCATCTGCAGCCGGTCGGGCACCAGCAGCAAGCGGGGCGAATCGGCGGTGAACCGGGTCGACACCCTCTCGAACAGCCCACTGGCCTGAGCTTCGGCAATGAAGGCCTCAGCCTGCCACTGGAAATCGCTCAGGCTCAGCTGCCCGCCACTGGTATCGAGCAGTTCCAGCTCCAGGCCGCCCTCGCTGCTGAACCCCCGCACCGTGGGGGCCTCGCTGAGTTGCACCAGACCGTTGCGCACCTGTCCGCGCAGAGCTGCATTAAGACGTTTCACCACGGCGGCGCTGCTCTGATCCGCGGAGCGCCGCTCCTCGATCGGTCGCAGCCGCAGGAACACACTGCCCTTGTTCGGACTGCTGTCTCCGAAGGAGCGACCGGCATAGAAATTCCCGCTGGCCACCAGCGGTTCCGCGGCGATCACCTGACGCACCTGCTCCATCACCTGCTGGGTCTGGGGCAGGGCGGCGCCATCGGGCAGCACCACCGCAGCACGCAACTGGCCGCCATCTTCCTGGGGGATGAAGGCCGTAGGCCGCTGCTGCAGGGCCCACCCGGTGCAGAGCAGACCAACCAGCAGAACGGCCAGCACCGCCCGGGGACGGGCCATGACCCGATCCAGCCAGCGGCCGTAGGGAGCTTCCAGCGCCTCGAGCCACCGCTGGGGAGGGGTGATCCAGCGGGCCAGCCAGGCGGGCTCACGCCGCTCGGCGTGAAGCAGCCGGCTGGCGGCCACTGGGGTGAAGGTGAGGGCGTTGAAGGTGGAGAACACGATCGCCGCGCTGATCGCAATGGCGATCGGGGCATAGAGGCGACCCAGGCTTCCCGACAGGGTGAGGATCGGCAGGAAGACCACCACCAGCACGAGCGAGGTGGCGATTACGGCCCCACCCAGTTCGTGCATGGCTTCGCGGGCCGCCTGCATCGGCGGGGTGCCGTTCTCGAGCCGTCGGCCGATGTCCTCACTCACCACAATGGCGTCGTCCACCACCAGGCCGGTGGCCAGCACCATGCCGAACAGGCTGAGGGTATTGATCGAGGTGCCGGTTGCCAGCAGCACGCTGAGGGATCCCACCAGGGCCACCGGCACCGCTGCGGCAGTGATCAGAGCCAGGCGGCTGTTGCCCAGGCCGAGCATCAGCACCAGGAAGACCAGCAGCACGGCATCCCGCAGGCTGACCACCGTCTGGTCGATGCTGGCCCGCACGTTGTCGGCTTCATCCACGATCAGCTGCAGCTCCACCCCGGGAGGAAAGCGCGGCCGCAATTCATCGAGAGCGGCATTCACCGCTCGACTCACCTCCATGGCATTGCTGCCGTCGCGCTGAAACACCCCGATCGCCACCACGGCATCGCCGGCCAGGTTGGTGGCGATCGTGTCGTACGACTCACTGCCAAGCTCCACCCGCCCCACCTCGCGCAACTGGGTGATGCCGCCGTTGCCACTGCGGGCCACCACCAGTTGCTCCAACTCGGCGACACTGCGCAGCCGGCCCTCCATGCGCAGAGGCAGGGTGACAAGCTGATCGGCGGGCGATGGTGCTTCTCCGACCTGACCCAGCGTGGCGAGCACGTTCTGGTCTTCGAGAGCGTCGCTGATGTCCTTGATCGTGAGGTTGCGCTCCTCCAGGGCCGCAGGGTCGAGCCAGAGCCGGAAGGCCAGGGAGCTGCCACCGAACAGGGCCACCTCCCCCACGCCGTTCACCCGCTGCAGGCGGTCGCGCACCGTCTGCTCCACCCAGCCGCTCAGAAACGCATCGTCGTACTGGCTGCGGTCGGCACTGAAGCTCAGCACCATCAGCAGATCATCGGAGCTGCGGCGCACCTGAACGCCAAGACGCACCACCTGGGCCGGCAACTGCCGCGCCACCACCGTGGCTTCATTCTGAGTGTTGATCTGGTTGATCTCCGGATCACCACCCTCGAACGAGAGAGTGATCAGGCTGCCGTTGGAGGAACTCACCGAGCGGATCGAATCGAGTCGCTCCAGGCCGTTGAGCTGCTTCTCCAGCAGGCTGGTGACCCCCTGTTCCACCACCTCGGGGCCCGCACCTGGATAACTGGCCCTCACGGACACCCGACCCGGCGCGATCGGAGGCAGATTTTCAACCGGCAGGCCCGCCAGGCTGACGAAGCCGATCAGCAGCACCAACAGGCTGCAGACCAGGGTGAGCACCGGGCGGCGCAGGAAGGGATCGGAGACCGACTTCAAGACGGCAGCAGCTCAGGAGGGAAACTCAAGGAAGAGTCAGCAGCGACCGCCTAAGGGAGGAGTGGCTGTTGACGCTGAGATCCTGCCGGAAAGGGCCGTTCAGCGCGAGGGCGTGGGGGTTGGGATGCGGAAACTCAGCCGATGTCGCGCTTCAGAACGACATAGAGGTAATCGGGCGACTTGTAGCGGCTGGGCAGACAGGTATGCAATTGCTCGAGGCGACTCCAGCAGACGGTGCGTTTGATCATTTCAATCGCCTTGCCCTCCTTGAGCAGCAGGCGCATGGCCTTGCAATAGAGGGAATAATTGGCTTCCAGCTCCCCGATGGTGAGAGTCTGAGACACTCCTGTGAGGGGCTTGACGCTGGTCATAGGCCTCCGTGCAACCCAGAGGGTTGAGTGCGGTCATCGACCACCCTACGGGTTGATCGTGGCACCGGGGCGCTTCGGCAACAGTCGCTACCGAGGCCACGGGACAATCGCAACACACGAGGGCGCCCTCCCATCAGGGCACCGAGGCCGTGACTGGCGTCCTGTGCTCGAGCACCGCCAGCTCGGTCTCACCGATGCGGCCCACAGCCCGCAGGGCCGCAGTGATGCGATCGATGTCCAGCACGGCATGGCAACGGACTCCAGCCGCATCAAGCCGCTCGCGGGCGCTGGAATCGGCGACACCGCCGTGGTCGATGAACACGACAACGTCGTCAACGATCAGACCCGAACTTTCAAGCTTGCCGATGCCTTCCAGCACACTACGGCCGGTGATCAGAATGTCGTCGACCACCAGCACACGATCACCGGGATCGAAATCCCCCTCGATCAAGCGGCGAGCTCCGTGGGCCTTCACTTCCTTGCGGGGATAAATCAGTGGTTTGTGCAGCTGCAGCGACAACCCAGTGGCCGTGGGCAGAGATCCATAGGGAATGCCGGCGATGCGATCAAACGGCAGCCCCTCGATGACCTCGGCATAGGCATGCAGAACCCGGTGAAAGAGATTGGGATCAGAGATGATCTGACGCAGGTCGATGTAGTAATTGAACACGGCCCCCGAAGCCTGCACGTACTCACCGAACAGCAGGCAACCGATATCAAAGAGATCCACGATCAACTCCTCCATCGGATCCACGGCCGCCTCGGGCTGCGGTAACCACAGCTGGCAGGAGCCATCACCGCCGATCGGTCGGGCTTCAAGGCAACGCAACCGCTGTTCCTCGATGCGGAGCTTGAGCTGCTCGGCCCGCGGGCCGATGTCGTCTTCCACCAGCAGGTTCTGGGGCAGCGGCAGCAGCAGGCCATCGGCCGCGGCGGTGAGGCCGGCCTGCAGCAGTGCCTCCAGGCGCTCCTCCTCCCCCCAGAGGCTGCGCAGGATCAGAAACCGCTCCGGCGCCTCCTGGCGCACCCGCGCCAGGATCTCCGGATCACTGGTGCCCACCTCCAGCAGCAACTGCTCCGGCGCCGCCCAGAGTTGGCACTCGCGCACGATGCGCAGATAGAGCGGATTGGTCTCGTCGGGATAGTGCTGCAGCACCCGCGCGGCGGCGTTGGAGCTGTGGCAGGTCACCACCACCGCCCGGGAGGGATGCAGCAGAAACGGGGCGGCGATGTCCTGACCGGCCAGGGGGGAGAGGGTCACGGCGTCGGCCCCCAGATCGCGGAACAGGTAATGCGCCAGGGCCGAGGAGGTGTTGAGATCGCCGTGCTTGGCGTCGATGATCAAGGGGATGCTGAGCGGCACGAGCTCACGCACCTCGCGCAGCAGCTCCAGACCGATCGGACCGAGCGCCTGGTAGAAGCCGAGGCTGGGCTTGTAGGCGCAGACATGGGGGGAGGTGGCCTCGACCACCTCCTTGATCCAGTAGCGGGCCTGACTGAGGAAGGAGCGGCCCGCCATGCCACGGCGCTGCACCCAGTTCTGCAACATCTCCGGGTTGGGGTCCAGCCCGGTCACCAGCAGCGACTGGTTCTCGGCGATGGCTTCGGTGAGGGAAACGAAAAAGCCCACGCGCGGGGGGCGGCATGGATGGGTGCTAAGCCGGCCGCTCTGCAGCAGACACCTGCGTGACACAGGACTTATTGATCCGCACCTGGATGATCCGGGCCATCCAGGTGTGGATCATCCAGCGGCAATCGCGTGGGCCAGAGGGGTCGCCAGACGCCACGGCAGGGTCTCGCCGGCATGGAAGGGCACCAGCTCGATCGCCCGGCCCGCCGCGTCATTGCGGTGCAGCTGCGCCGGAATCGGCTGGGGCACCCGCTCCAGAGTGATCGTGCCCTCGTTGAGGGGTAGGCCGTAGAAGCGGGGACCGAACACCGAGGCAAAGGCCTCGAACCGATCGAGCGCCTTCTCCTGATCAAACACCTGGGCGTAGCTCTCCAGGGCCCAGGGTGCGTTGAAGATGCCGGCGCAGCCGCAGGACGCCTCCTTGGCGGCACGGCCATGGGGCGCCGAATCGGTTCCCAGGAAAAAGCGGGGGTCACCGGAGACGGCCGCGGCCCGCAGGGCGAGGCGATGGAGCTCCCGTTTGGCCACCGGCAGGCAGTAGAAATCCGGCCGCAGGCCACCGCTGAACATGGCGTTGCGGTTGATGTGCAGATGGTGCGGTGTGATCGTGGCTGCCAGATTGGCGGGCGTCCCGCGCACGAAATCCACCGCATCCGCGGTGGTGATGTGTTCCAGCACCACCTTCAGAGCGGGATGGCGCTGCAACAGCGGCTGCAGATGGCGCTCGATGAAGACCGCCTCGCGATCAAAGATGTCGATCGAGGCCTCGGTGACTTCGCCATGGATCAGCAGGGGCATGCCGATCCGCTCCATGGTCTCCAGCACCGGCGCGATCGCCGCGGGATCGGTGACTCCCGCCGCCGAATTCGTGGTGGCGTGGGCCGGATAGAGCTTGCAGGCCGTGAACACACCGTCGGCGAAGCCGGCCGCAATCTCTGCCGGATCGATCGTGTCGGTGAGGTAGGCGGTGAGCAGCGGCGTGAACGTGCATCCATCCGGAAGGGCCGCCTGGATGCGTTCGCGGTAGGCCCGGGCCGCCGCCACCGTGGTGATCGGCGGCCGCAGGTTGGGCATCACGATCGCCCGGGCGAACTGCCGCGCCGTGTCGGACACCACCGCCTGCAACATGGCGCCGTCGCGCAGATGCACATGCCAGTCGTCGGGCTGACGGATCGTGAGGCGCTCGACAGCCATGGGCAACGGCAGAACAGGGACAAGCCAGGATTGACCCTAGGCAGCGGCCACCGCCCGGCCTGATCCAGGCGGCTGAAACACCCCCGGGCCGCCACATTGGAGCCAGCGGCACCGGCAAGGTGACCTACCGGGAGGCGAACGCCCTGATCACGGCCCTGCGGCGCCCAGCGGCCTACGACCATCCCGTGGGCCGGATCGTCCTGCTGGAGACCCACATCTCCTGGGTGCTGCTCAGCGGGCCCTACGCCTACAAGATCAAGAAACCGGTGAGCTTCGGCTTCGTCGATTTCTCCACCCTGGAGCTCCGCCGCCAGTTCTGCGCCGAGGAGCTTCGGCTCAACCAACGGCTCGCGCCCGATCTCTACCTGGACGTGGTGCCGATTCTCGGCCCGGTGGGGCAGGCCCGCTTCGGCCCGCCCGAGGCCCTGATGGGGCCAAGCGACGCTCCCCTCGAAGACGAGCTCGACGCGATGATCGATGTGGCCGTGCGGATGCGCCAGTTCGATCAGGACGACCTGCTGCCGGCCGCCCTGAAACGGGGTGCCATCAATGGCGGGATGATCGATCGGCTGGCCCACGATCTGGCCTGCTTTCAGGCCCGGGCCGCCATCGCCGCTCCGTCAGGCCCCTACGGCAGCTTCGAGGCGGTGGTGGCGCCGGCGGACGCCAACATCGCGGCGCTGATGGCGGTGGAGGTCCTGATCCCCCGATTGCGGCCCCTGCAGGACTGGAGCCGCACCACCCTGGCCGCCCTGGCGCCGCTGCTGCCCGCCCGCCGCCAGGCGGAGCGGATCCGTGAAGGCCACGGCGATCTGCACCTCGGCAACATGGCTCTGCTGGGCGGGCGGATCACCGTGTTCGACGCCCTCGAGTTCAACCCGGCCCTGCGTTGGATCGACGTGATCAGCGATCTGGCCTTTCTGGTGATGGATCTGCACCAGAGCGGCCATGCGGGCCTGGGCTGGCGGCTGCTCAACCGCTGGCTGGAGAGCAGCGGCGACTACGAAGGCCTGCGGCTCTGGCGCTGGTATGAGGCCTACCGCGCCCTGGTGCGGGCCAAGGTGGCGGTGCTGCGCGCCACGCAGCAGGGCCTGTCCCCCCTTGGAGACCCGTCCACAGCGGCCAGCGTGGAGCGTTATCTGGCGGTGGCGGAGGGATTGATGCGGCCGACTCCGCAGGCACTGGTGCTCACCCACGGGGTGTCGGGATCCGGCAAATCCCACCACAGCCTGCAGGTCTGCGAACGGCTGGGGGCGATCCGCATCCGTTCCGACGTGGAACGCAAACGGCTGGCGGGCCTGTGGGGAGAGCCCCGCCAGCGGCACCCCCAGGCCAGCGGCCCCCTGTACGGAGCCGCAATGTCTGACCTGCTGTTCGAGCAGCGCCTGCCACAGCTGGCCGAAGCGGTGCTGGCTGGTGGGTTCACACCGATCGTGGATGCCACCTTCCTGCGGCGACGTCAGCGGCAGGCCTGGGCGGAGCGGGCGCGGCGCTGGGGCGTGCCCCTGGTGATCCTGGAGTTCAGCGCCCCTGCCGCGCTGGTGCTGCAACGGATCGCCGAGCGAGGCCGCCGGGGGGACGATCCCTCCGACGCCGACGCGGCGGTGGTACGGCAGCAGTGGCACACGCTCGAATCGCTGGATTCCGACGAGCGGGCCCAGGCTGTGCAGGTCGACGCAACGGCCGACCCGGAATGCACCACCGCCGCCTTGAGGCAACGCCTCAGGGTCTGAAGCGACCGGCAGCGCCTCCGGACATCACGCCGGCGGGCATCACGCCTCAGGCCAGCCCAGTTCAGGCCAGAACCGCGATGCAATCGATCTCCACCCGCGCGTCCTTGGGCAGGGCCGCAACTTGCACGCAGGCCCGCGCCGGGGAGATGCCGGCGCCGAACACCTCGGCGTAGAGGGCGTTGACGCGGGCGAAATCCCCCAGATCCACCAGGAAGACCGTGGTGCGCACCACCTGCTGGGACGTGCAGCCGGCGGCGGCCAGCACCGCCTGCAGGTTGGTCAGCACCTGGCGGGTCTCGGCTTCCACGTCGCCGTCGCCCACCATGGCGCCGGTGGCCGGATCGAGGGCGATCTGGCCGGAGCAATAGAGCACACCGCCCGCCTTCACAGCCTGGTTGTAGGGACCCACCGGGGCCGGTGCGTCGCTGGTGATCACGGCTTCCAGCTGCGGGGCACCACTGGGGGAGGACGCGCTCATGGCCCGGGGACCGTTGGGAGAAGATGACGGCTGAGACTATGGCCCTTCCCGGCCCCGGCCCCATGGCCAGCGACCTCGACTCCCTGATGCCTCCCGATCTGCCGCGGCGCCAGCACGTGCGGATCGAGGGGCTGTGGCACCGCTATCCCGGCACCGACCCTGAAGCCTGGACGCTGCGGGGCATCGATCTCAGCCTGGCCCAGGGTGAGCTGGTGGGCCTGCTGGGCCCCTCCGGCTGCGGCAAGACCACCCTGCTGCGGCTGATCGCCGGTTTCGAGCACCCCAGCCGCGGCAGCGTGGCGATCGACGGCCGGGTGGTGGCGGGGCCGAACCGCTGGCTGGAACCGGAGCGCCGTGGCGTCGGCATGGTGTTCCAGGACTATGCCCTGTTCCCCCATCTCGATGCCTGGCGCAATGCCTGCTTCGGCTTGCGGCGCGGCCAGGACAGCAGCCGAGCGGCCTGGCTGCTGGAACTGCTCGGGCTCAAGGGGCTGGAGGAGCGGTATCCCCACGAGCTCTCGGGAGGCCAGCGCCAGCGCCTGGCCCTGGCCCGTGCCCTGGCGCCAGGGCCCTCAGTGGTGCTGCTGGACGAACCCTTCTCCAACCTGGACGTGGAGGTGCGCCTGCGGCTGCGCAGCGAACTGCCGGCGGTGCTCAGCCGCTGCGGCGCCAGTGGCCTGATCGTGACCCACGACCCGGAAGAGGCCCTGGCGATCTGTGATCGGGTGGCGGTGCTGCGCAACGGCAACCTCGATCAGTGCGCCAGCCCGCGGGATCTGGTGCAGCGGCCTGCCACACCCTTCGTGGGCCGCTTTGTGCTGCAGGGCAACCTGGTGCCGGCCCGGCGGCAGGGCGACCATCTCGACACGGCCCTGGGCCGGCTGGCTCCCCTCGACGGCCAGCATCTCCAGCCCTCCCAGGACGAGATGCTCGAAGCCCTGATCAGCCCGGAGGCGATCAGCCTCGAAGCCGACGGGGAGGGTGACGCCTGGGTGATGGGCCGCGAGTTCCTGGGCCGCGACTGGCTGTATCAGGTGCAGCAGGGCTCGGGTGCGGCGGCGGTGCAGCTGCGGCTGCGGCTGCCCCTGGAGCAGGAACATCCCCGCGGGCAACGCTGCCGCCTGCGCCTGCGCCGCGGTGAAGCGGCCCTGTTGTTCCCGGAGCGGCAGGCACTGGTGGCGCTCTGAGCAGCGCCCGCCAGCCCCCTCAGCCGGGCCAGTGATCCTTGCGGCCGCGGCGCTCGCCCAGCTGCTCGGCCGTGGTGGCCCGCAGCATCAGGTTGGTGGCCCGCTCCAGCGCGATCGTGCTGGGAATGGTGGGGATCCCGTGGCGGCGGTCGTTCTGCACCTGGGCGAGCCGGGCGGCGATCGCCGCATCGCCGGGCTGCTCGGCCGCGGCCCAGCGCAGGTTGGCTTCGGTGTATTCGTGGGCGCACCAGACCCGGGTGGCGGCAGGCAGGGCCGCCAGGCTCTGGAGGGAGGCATACATCTGGGCTGGTGTGCCCTCGAACAGTCGCCCGCAGCCGCCGGCAAACAGGGTGTCACCGCAGAACAGGTGGCCGCCGACCGGATCGCCCTGCTCTTCCTTCGGCAGGTGAAAGGCGAGATGGCAGCGGGTATGACCGGGAACCTCCAGCACCTGAACCGTTGTTCCCAGCAGCTCGAAGCGGTCGCCACCGCGCACGCCGCGGGTCTGGAAGGGAATGCGGGAGCGATCGGCGGCGGAAGCAATCACGGCCGCCTGCGGCCAGCGCCGCAGCAACGCCGGTGTGCCACCGATGTGATCACTGTGATGGTGGGTCTGGAGCACCGCCACCAGCTCCAGCCCCTGGCCCTCCAGGGCGGCAATCACCGGCTCGGCCACGGCCGGATCCACCACCGCCGCCTCGTTGCCACGGCGCAGCAGAAACACGTAGTTGTCCTGCAGCACCGGCAGCAGCGAGACCTCGAGAGCAGGCGCTGGAAGGTGCGGTGGGGTCTCCAGTCCCGGCGTGGTCAGTCCCATCGTTAAAGTCCGGCTGCGGCTCGGTCCCATGATCACCGCTGCATGATCTACGCCGCAGCGCTGGCTGCGCGCCCCCCGCCGAGCCCGCCATGATCACCGTCGCCCTGGCCAAAGGAGCTCTGCTCAAGCATTCGGTGCGGCGCTTCGCAGCGGCCGGTCTCGATTTTTCGTCGTTGCTCGATCCCGACAACCGCCAGCTGATGGTGGCGAGCAGCTGTGGCCGCGCCCGCGCCCTGTTGGTGCGCAATGGCGATGTGCCGGTGTATGTGGCCTACGGCCAGGCCCAGCTGGGTGTGGTGGGGTACGACGTGCTGCGCGAGCACCAACTGCCGGTGGCCCAGCTGGTGGATCTCGGCTTCGGCGGCTGCCGCATGGCAGTGGCGGTCAAAGCCGCGAGCGGCTACACCCGGGCGGCGGATCTGCCGGCCCACTGCCGCATCGCCAGCAAGTTCACCCGGTGCGCGGAAGACTTCTTCGCAGCCCTGGATCTGCCGGTGGAGGTGATCCACCTCACCGGATCGGTGGAGCTGGGGCCGATCACCGGCATCTCCGAGGCGATCGTCGATCTGGTGGCCACCGGCCGCACCCTGCAGGACAACGGTCTGGTGGCGATCGAAGATCTGTTCCATAGCACCGCCCGTCTGATCGGCCATCCCCTCGCCCTGCGGCTCGATGGCGGCGAGCTCCAGACCCTGATCGACCGGATCGCCAGCGTGGGACAACCCGCCAGCCGGTCGCCGCAGCCGGCCCTGGCGCAGGCCGGCTGATGGCCAGCCTCGATCGCCAGCGTCTGCTTCGTCTGATTCCCTACCTGGGCCGGGATCGGCGCCGACTGCTGCTCACCCTGCTGCTGCTGATCCCCCTGGCCCTGTCGGCCGCCGTGCAACCTCTGCTGGTGGGCCAGGCGATCGCCGTTCTGCGGGGCGAACCCACCATGGCCTGGCTGCAGGGCCAGCCGGTCCCCGCTGCCCTGCGGTGGCTCGTGCTGCTGCTGCTGGCGGCGGTGGCGGTGCGGCTCTCCCTGCAGAGCGCCCAGAGCTACAACGTGCAGGCGATCGGCCAGCGGCTCACGGCCCGCATCCGTGACGATCTCTTCCGTCACGCCCTGGCCCTGTCGCTGCGGTTCCACGACAGAACGCCGGTGGGCAAGCTGCTGACCCGGCTGACCAGCGACGTCGATGCCCTGGCGGAGGTGTTCGGCAGCGGTGCCTTCGGGGTGCTGGCCGATCTGGTGACGCTTCTGGTGATCGCGATCACGATGATCTCGATCGAATGGCGCCTCGGCCTGCTGCTGCTGCTCAGCCAGGTGCCCGTAACCCTGGGCATCCTCTGGCTGCAGGGCCGCTACCGCACGGCCAACTACCGGGTGCGGGAGGAGCTGGGCCAGCTCAACGCCGATCTGCAGGAAAACATGCAGGGGCTGGAGGTGGTGCAGATGTTCCGCCGCGAGGCCTACAACAGCGCCCGCTTCGCCCGCACCACCGACGCCTACCGCAAGGCCGTGACCGGCACGATCCTGTTCGACAGCTCGATCTCCGCCTTCATCGAATGGGTGGCCCTCTCCGCCGTGGCGGTGGTGCTGGCGCTTGGGGGCTGGATGGTGACCAGCGGCAGCATGGGCCTGGGGGTGCTCACCACCTTCATCCTGTTCTCTCAGCGGCTGTTCGATCCCCTGCGCCAGCTGGCCGAGCGCTTCACCCAGATTCAGGGTGGCCTCACGGCCGTTGAGCGGATCGGTGAGTTGCTGGAGCAACCGATCGAGATCGGGGACCTCCCGGAGGAGCAACGCAGTGCCGCCGCCATCCGGAGCGGCGCCCTGCGGGCCAGTGCCGGCGAGGTCGTATTCGAGAACGTCTCCTTCGCCTACCGCAGCGACGACCCGATCCTCGAGGATCTCAGCTTCCGGATCGCCCCCGGCGAGCATGTGGCCCTTGTGGGACCCACCGGCTCCGGCAAGTCAACCGTGATTCGCCTGCTCTGCCGCCTCTATGAGCCCCAGAGAGGCCGCATCCTGCTCGACGGCATCGACATCCGTCAGCTGCCCATCCCCACCTTGCGCCAGCGGCTTGGGGTCGTGCTGCAGGACACCTTCCTGTTCAGCGGCAACGTGGCCGACAATCTCCGGCTCGATGCTGCCATCGACAACGCCCGACTCAAACAGCTCTGCCACGACCTGGGTCTCGATCCGTTGCTGCGTCGCCTGCCGGATGGTCTCCAGACCGAGCTGCGCGAGCGGGGCGCCAATCTCTCCTCGGGCGAGCGCCAGCTGCTGGCGGTGGCTCGGGTGGCGATTCGCGATCCGTCCGTGCTGGTGATGGATGAAGCCACCGCCTTCCTCGACCCCTCCACCGAGGCCACCCTGCAGCGGGACCTGGAATCGCTGTTGCAGGAGCGCACGGCCATTGTGATCGCCCACCGCCTGGCCACGGTCGAGGCAGCCGATCGCATCCTGGTGCTGCGCAAGGGCCGGCTGATCGAGCAGGGCAACCACCGCGACCTTCGGGAAGCCGGTGGCCTCTACGCCCAGCTGGCCGACCTCCAGGAGAAAGGGCTGGCCAGGCTCTGAGCTTCGGCCTTCAGTGGCGCCCCACAGGCTCGGGGCTTGGGGCGATCGGATCGCTGGCCAGCTCAGGGGTTACGAAGCCGATTCCTTCCTCCTCCAACCAGCTGCGGATCAGAGCCGCCAGCTCAACCGGCCGCTGCCGCATCGGCAGGTGGCCCGCCCCCGTCATCTCCTCAAACCGGTGATGGCGGGTGTATCCAGCTAAATGGCGCACATAGCGCGGTGCCATCACGCCGTCGTTGCTGCCGCTGATCCAGAGGCTGGGAACCACCAGCTCGGCGGTCAGCGCCGGCAGTTGCCGCACCGCCGCGCGGCTGGTGCTGCAGGCCAGCAGGCCACGGGCCGCCCGCGCATCCGCCAGCAGTGGCGCCGCAATCGAGGCGGTGCCGGGCAGCCGCCCCAGCCAACGGGGGCGGAGGGTCACAAACGCGCAGCCGGCGCGGCGCACGAGGGCAAAGGGGCGCGGCTGATAGACCCCACCCCCTGCGGCAATCTGCACCAGACCAGCCAGCCTGGCCCCGAGCCACGGGGCGGCATGGAGGGCGACGCTGCCCCCCAGGGAGTGGCCGATCAGCACCACCTGCCGGCCGGCGGCCCGTTCCGTGGCGGCATCCGCGAGCCAGCGGCCATAGCTGGCCAGGCTGGGCTGTAGACCGCGGGGCCGCACGGCGTGCCCGAAACCCGGCAGATCGGGGCACCAGAGTTCCCAGGACCGTCCCAGTTCCTCAACCAGGGGCTGCCAGAGCCGGCCCGAGAGCAGCCAGCCATGAACCGCCACCAGCAGCGGTGGGGCCGTACGGGCGACAGGAGGGAGGCTCAGGGTGCCAACGGCCGCAACTCGCCCCACCCTCGCGCAGGAGCCCCCATCAGGCGCGGGGATGGGGCAGGATCGTCCGATTGCTTAGCTCAGGGTGCTGCTGGAAGAGCTCTACGGCGCGACCCATCGTCTCTGCCCCACCCCCAATCCACAGGTGCACCTGGTGCTGAGTCAGGAGCGGCCGATCGATCTGATCGAACTGGAGCAGCTCTGTGATGCGGTGGGCTGGAACCGTCGGCCCCTGCGGCGGGTGCGCAAGGCCCTGCAGCACAGCCTGCTGCGGGTCAGTCTCTGGCGCCATGATCCCCGCGTTCCGCGCCTGGTCGGTTTCGCACGCTGCACCGGCGACGGCGTGATCGAGGCCACGGTCTGGGACGTGGCCGTGCATCCGCTCTACCAGGGAGCAGGCCTGGGCAAACAGCTGATGGTCTACGTGATCGATCAGCTCCAGGCCATGGGGGTGGAGCGGGTCAGCCTGTTCGCTGACCCCGGCGTGGTGGGCTTTTATCAGAGCCAGGGCTGGGAGCTGGAGCCCCTGAGCCGCCGCTGTGCCTTCTGGTACTCCCCCTGATCCGGGGCTGAGGCGACTCCAGGCGACTCCAGACGTTGCCCCGGATCAGCTCTTGCGGGGCAGTTCGGCCGGCCGGATGGTGAGATCGAGGGAGCGATCCCCTCGCCGCACCCGCAGAGCCAGGGGCTGGCCGACACGGCCCTGATCCACCGCCAGCTGCACATCCGAGGGGTTCTTCATGGCCTTCTCACCCACCCGTTCGATCAGATCGCAGGGCTTGAGGCCAGCGGCGGCGGCGGGACTGCCGTCAATCACGTCCACCACCACCACGGCGTTCACTTCAGGCAGGCGGCACTGGTTCGTGGTGGCATTGATCTCCCGCGCCAGCTGGGGCGTGAGCGCCTGCAGACGTACCCCGATGTAGGGATGGCTGGCGTAGCCCCGTTCCAGGATCTGGGCGGCGATCTGGCGCGCCACATTGATCGGGATCGCGAAACTCAGGCCCGCCCCCGGCGCCTGCCGGATGGCGGTGTTGATCCCGATCACCTGACCGCGGTCGTTGATCAGCGGTCCACCGCTGTTGCCCGGATTCACCGCCGCATCGGTCTGGATGTAGGGCACCCGCTGACCCTCCCCCACGGCGTTGGTGCGCTGGATGGCGCTGATGATCCCGGCGGTCACGGTGTTGTCGAGGCCGAGGGGGTTGCCGATGGCGATGGCCCACTCCCCTGGCCGCACCTTGGCGGAATCCCCCAGGGGGGCCACCGGCAGCTTGGAGGCCACCACCTTCACCACCGCCACGTCGGTGAGCGGATCACTGCCCAGCACCTTGCCATTGAAGCTGCGGCCATCCGGCAGGGTGACGCTCACCTCGGCGGCCCCCTCGACCACATGGGCATTGGTGAGCAGCACCCCATCGGAGCGGGTGATGAACCCCGAGCCCTGCCCCTGCTGCTGCTGGATCGAGGGACCCCGTCCGAACAGCCCGCCCAGGGGATTGATCACCTGCTTGGTGGTGTCGATCCGCACCACCGATGGACCCACCTTGTCCACCGCGTCGACAATGACGTTGCGGCCGGGCTGCAGCGAGGTCGCCGGTGCGGCATCACTGATCCTTGGCTCCGGCGGCGCGGGTTTGGCGCCGGGCATCCGGATGTTGGGCAGGAAATTGCCCTGGCAGCCCCCCAGGACCACCAAAAGGCTGGCGGGCAGGGCCAGGAGCGGCAGGTGCCGCAAGGCGAAGGGGGTACGGCGAGGGAGCATCACGCGCGGCCTGAACGATTCATTTAAGACCGACCGCCCCCCAGGAGCTGCGTATATTCAGCACCCGCGAGGTGACGCAACGGTGCAGCAGGGTCAGGAGCTGTGGCACCAGGTTCAGGAGGCGCTCCAGGCCAACCTCAGCAAGCCCACCTTCGAGACCTGGATCCGGCCGGCCCGCTGCAGCGGCATGCGCGGCGACCAGCTGCTGCTGGAGGCCCCCAACAGCTTTGCCAGCGGCTGGTTACGCAAGAACTACCTCGGCACCATCGAGGCCATGGCTTCCGAGATCGCCGGTCGCGAGCTGCGGGTGGAGGTGGCCACGGCAAGCGAGGGCGACGCCCCGGCGGAGGCCATCGGCGGCAACGGCCTGACCGGGCCGGCCAGCGGCACGCGGGAGAC
>NZ_JAYGID010000072.1:0-15469 GCF_034931685.1 Synechococcus sp. CCY9202 | reverse complement strand
GAGGCCAACGATGCCGAAATCGGGCAGTTTGCGGCTCTGATAGCCGCCGATCCGACTTTTTGAGCCGGAAATCCACTGATGCCTGTGGAAAACTGGCTCGTGGGCTCGTTTTTCAGCAAACTCTTAAACGTGATCTGATCGCGGGAGGTCTGCACCGGCACGGTCAGGCCATCAGCGAAACGAACCTGATCATCCCCTTGGCCGACATCGACCCTGAAATCGATCGTTCCCTCAGGATCATCCCGATGGCGACAGCCCATCACACTCCGCAATACTGTCCAGACCAAGCCGATCTACAGAATTATGGAGAAGGAATGGACCGACGTGATCCTGCATTGCTGTCACCTTCCTCTGATGCTCCAGATGAATGAAGAACGGCACTCCCCTCCGGTCAATGGGCAGTGACCATGCCGCAAAGATTGTCGAGGTCGTGCAGATCGCCGAGCCCTGAAATCTCAGGAGGTCTGGCGAACCTGCCAGCCATTCCCCTTTTGAAAGGGGCGATCGAATCCACAGGCGCAGAACCTGGCTCAGCCGCCAGAACGAAGCTGGGATGGGCTGTGACCACCACGACTCCGAAGACCAGGTGCGACGCACGATCAGCTCCGGATTCATTCAAAACGCTAGCGTGATGAAGTCGTGATGCGGAATTGCCGTCATGAGAATCTCTGTCCTGGTCGCCTGCGGGCCAGATCTGGGAGGGCGGCGATCCTGGCGCCGGTGCTGGCAGACCCTGCTGATGGTCCGCCTTGTTGCCTTCCTTCTGATCCTGGGGCTGGGGATTGCCCCACCGGCTCAGGCTGCAGCCGATATTCAGCGCTGGTCGCAGGGCGACACCAGCGGCGATCGCTGGCTGGTCAGCCTGTTCGAGCAGCCTGATCCGGATTTCGAGGCCGGCTGGCGACTGCGGCTCAATGGCCTGGGCCCGGATCAGCACCCGGATCATGGCCGCTCTGTCGCCATCGAGGACACCATGGGCAATCACTGGGAGCTGCCCAACCGAAGCCAGGAAATGGTGCCCGCCGGGGAGACGGCCATTCCCGATGGATCGGCTCAGTTCGATCTGGCGGAGCTGATGCCACGGCCCAGTTCCGCCCTGCCCCTGAGGCTGTTGGTGCCGATGCAGGGTGGGGCCGATCGGGAGCTGGTGCTGATCCCCGACATGATCGCCGCCATCAGCACACTGCCCCGGGCTCCTGCAGAGGCAGCCGACCATCCAGTCAGCTGAACCGAGCAGGCTCGCCCAGGAATCCACCATGCGGGACCTAGAGTTGTCCAGCGCCCGGAGCAGTCGCGCAGCCATGATCCTCAGCCAGGCCTCTGCCGGCGACCACGTCACCCTGCAGACCCTGCCAGGCCATCCGGCGCTTTGCCAGCGGTTGAAGGCGATGGGCATCAAACCGGGTGTTCGCCTCGAAGTGATCCGGCGTGGCAGACCTGGCGGGATTCTCCATCTCGCCCATGGCATGTTCGAGTTCATGCTGCGCCAGGAGCATGCCAGGCAGATGGAGGTCTGCGCCGATGAAGCCGCTCATGCCAGCAGCCAGCCGCCGGCCTGATACACCAGCAGAGCCATCAACCAGGCCAGCGACAGCGACCAACCCACGGACATGAGCGCAAACATCCTGCTTTTCGATTCCTTCAGCTGAATCGCCACCGTTGACAGGCAGGGGGTGTAGAGCAGGGTGAAGGTCATGAAACTGAGCGCCTGCAAGGGTGTGATCGCGCTCTGGATCGCTGTTCCCAGGCCGCTCTCACTGGTGCGGTAGATCACAGCCATGGCCCCCAGCAGGATTTCCTTGGCGATGAAACCGAAGAACAACGACACCGTGAGATCCGGGGTCATACCGATCGGCGCCAGCAACGGTTGAAAGAGCCCACCGATGGCACTCGCCAGACTGGCGCCACTGCCGGAGGCCGCCGCCGGGGGAAGGTTGGTCAGCAACCACACCGCCGCAGCACCGATCACGATGAACAGGCGCGTGCTGGTGACGAAGTTGAGCATCTCCATCCAGGCCCGTTGCAGAATCGTGCCCAGGCTCGGCTGGCGATAAGGCGGCAGTTCCAGCACGAAAGCCTCATCACTGCGGTAAGCTCGCTTGAACAGGAGTCCTGTGATGATCGCCGCCAGGAAACTGAGCAGATAAAAGGCGAAGACCACAAGCCCAGGAGCCCACCAGGGTTTAGGGAAAAAGATCCCAGCCAGAAAGATGAAGACGGTGAGCCTCGCCTGGCAGAGGGCAAACGGAATCACCAGCATGGTGAGCAACCGCATGGCGCGATCGCGGATCACGCGGGTGCCTAAAATCGCCGGGACATTGCAGCCGCAACCCATCACCTGCAGCACGAAGGCGCGACCATCCAGGCCGAGCCAGTGCATGAAGCCATCCATCAGAAAGGCGGCCCGGGGAAGATAGCCCGAGTCTTCCACCACAGCCATCACCAGATAGAAGACAAAGATCAGCGGCGTGAAACTGACGACGGTGGTGACACCCATCCAGACGCCGTCCACCAGAAAGCCCTGCAGCAACTCCGGGGTGCCGAGGTTCGCAAGGGGAGGAACAATCAGGTGGTTCTCAATCGCATCGAAGATCACCCCCAGAACCTCCTGAAGGCTGCCACCAACGATGTAGAGCCCCTGGAACATGATCAGCACAATCGCCAGGAACACCAGCGGGCCCACCACGGGATTGAGCAGAATCCGATCGAGGCCGCGGCTTCTCGTCACACGCCTGTCCGGCGGCATCACCACGACACCTGCAAGCAGCTCCGCCACCTGCCGATCCAGCGCCTCATCGACAGGTGAAGCGGCCGCAATGGTGGGGCAAGGATCCGCCTGGACGGTATGGAGAGTGTGGAGCAGCGCCTCCAGGCCCTCACGACTCTTGGCGTTGATCGCCAGCACCGGCATCTCCAGCCGCCGACTCAGGGCAGCGTGGTCAATGCGGATGCCATAACGTCTGGCCTCATCACTCATGTTGAGCGCCAGCACGGTGGCAACGCCCAGGCTTCGCACCTGCAGGGCCAGGGCGATCTGGGTGCTGATCTGACTGGCGTTGATCACCACCAGCGCCAGATCCGGCGGGGTTGTTCGCAGGTAACTCTGGACGATTGCTTCGTCTTCACTGGAGCCACTGAGGTCGTGGATACCTGGCAGGTCGACCAGCTCGAACCGACGACCATCGGCGGCCGGCGGCAGATCGCCACAGAGCAGATCAACGGTGAGCCCGGGCCAGTTGGCGATATGGGCATGGCGACCGGTCAGCCGGCTGTAGAGCGTCGACTTGCCGGTGTTGGGCAGGCCCAGCAACGCCACCGTGACGGAGGCGGAGCCTGGAGGCTTGGTTGACGGCCCATGACAACCGCCAGCCGAACCAAAGCGCCGACGTTGGGCCCCGCCCTGGGCAGAGGCCTCTGCAGCTTCGGAATGTTTCATGCCTGGCACGCACCGGGTCGAAGGAGTTGAGACCAGCCAGCCCCAGGCGGGACGTGAACCCGACGGAAGTCACCGCCATTGTCCAGTCTGCTCGACAAGGCAGCCCCTGGTCGAGGGATCTGGCCCCACTCGGATGGAGCGTGGACAGCTGAGAAAGACAGAGCCCAAAGGGGAGAGCGGGGCCGCAGCAGCACGCCAAAAACTCAGGCACAACTACTTATTCCCCTCTGCTCCGTTAAAGCGCTTTCAACGCTAGTGTTGTATGAGGAAGAGACGGATGCTGGCTGGCTCGCCCTCCCGGCAGGGCCGGCCCCTCCGCTTTCCATTCTCCCTTTGCTCCTGTGTCGATGAC
The DNA here is from genome assembly GCF_034931685.1 of Synechococcus sp. CCY9202. Taxonomy (NCBI): domain Bacteria; kingdom Bacillati; phylum Cyanobacteriota; class Cyanophyceae; order Synechococcales; family Synechococcaceae; genus Synechococcus; species Synechococcus sp. CCY9202. The sequence goes on along the minus strand of NZ_JAYGID010000072.1, from coordinate 11,681 downwards.
GTCTGCCTCAGTCGCTCCATCCCGGAGCCGCCCGTGGGAGTCCTTCAAGGACTGGATCACCAGCACCAGCAACCGCCTCTATATCGGCTGGTTCGGTGTGCTGATGATCCCCACCCTGCTGGCGGCAGCCATCTGCTTCATCGTTGCCTTCATCGCCGCTCCGCCCGTCGACATCGACGGCATCCGCGAACCCGTGACCGGCAGCCTGCTTTACGGCAACAACATCATCACGGCCGCGGTGGTGCCCAGCTCCAATGCGATCGGTCTGCACTTTTACCCCATCTGGGAAGCCAGCAGCCTCGATGAGTGGCTGTACAACGGCGGCCCCTATCAATTGATCATTTTCCACTTCCTGATCGGCATCTATGCCTATCTCGGCCGCGAGTGGGAACTGAGCTACCGCCTGGGCATGCGCCCCTGGATTGCCGTGGCCTACAGCGCCCCCGTGGGTGCCGCCACCGCCGTGCTGCTGGTGTATGCCATCGGGCAAGGCTCCTTTTCAGACCCCATGCCCCTGGGGATCAGTGGCACCTTCAACTTCATGATGGTGCTGCAAGCCGAGCACAATGTGCTCATGCATCCGTTTCACATGCTGGGCGTGGCCGGCATCTTTGGTGGCAGTCTGTTCTCTGCCATGCATGGCTCCCTGGTGACCAGTTCCCTGGTGCGGGAAACCACCGAGAGCGAGTCTCAGAACCGAGGCTACAAGTTCGGTCAGGAAGAAGAGACCTATAACATCGTGGCCGCCCATGGCTACTTCGGCCGCCTGATCTTCCAGTACGCCTCCTTCAATAACAGCCGCAGCCTCCACTTCTTCCTGGCAGCCTGGCCTGTGGTGGGGATCTGGTTTGCCACCCTGGCCGTGATCAGCTTCTCGTTCAATGTCAACGGCTTCAACTTCAACCATTCAGTGCTCGACCATCAAGGCCATGTGATCAACACCTGGGCCGATATCCTCAACCGCGGCGGTCTTGGTATCGAGGCCATCCACGAACGCAATACCCATAACTTCCCGCTCGATCTTGCCGCAGTGGAAAGCCAGCCCGTTGCCCTGAGTGCACCAGCGATCGGTTAGTGAGACTTTGAATCTCGCCCAGTCGATCCATCACTGAGCCGGTGCCGCTGGCTGCTCCGTGGAGCCAGCTGCGTCACTAAGACGCTCCCTCGCACGGGCCGGGATCACTCCAGGCCCGTGGTTCGTTCAGGCGTGCCTGCCATGAACAGATCCACGAGCGACACCCAGAGCTCTCAACCTGCTCACCTTCGCTCCAGTGACCTGGACAGAAACCGACTTCTGAGATGGCAGCAAACCCTGGTGGGCTTGAGCTGCTGCCCCAGCCCAGCCCCTTTCTGCCGGTGATGCCTTGTTAGTTTTGATACCTGGACCCTGTTGATGGGTGTTAGCTCTGATGGCTGCCTCTTCCCGTCATCATCAGGTCGTGATCGTCGGTGGGGGCTGCGCCGGCATCACGGTGGCCAACCTGCTGCTGCAGCAGCGTCCCGGCATTGAGATCGCGATCCTTGAGCCATCGGCGGATCATGACTACCAACCGGGCTGGACCCTGGTGGGGGGAGGGATCATGGCTCTCGAGCAGACCCGCCGCGATGAGGCCTCCCTGATCCCCACCGGGGTGACCTGGATCCAGGCTGCCGCCACGGGCTTCGATCCTGCGGCCAACGCCGTGTCTACCAGCAGCGGTGAGATCCTGACCTACGACACCCTGGTGATGGCCCTGGGTCTGCAGTCGCGCTGGGAGCGCATCGCGGGTCTTCCGGAGGCCCTGGGAAGCCATGGGGTGTGCAGCAACTACTCACCCCGCTATGCCCCCTACAGCTGGGAAACGATCAAACAGTTCCAGGGCGGCACCGCGATCTTCACCGTGCCCGAGACACCGATCAAATGCGGCGGTGCGCCGCAGAAGGTGATGTATCTGGCCGACGATCACTTCAAGGCCAGAAGCGGCGTGGGGGTGAACACACGGGTGATCTTCTGCTCTGCCCTCACATCTCTGTTTTCCGTGCCGGCCTATGCACGCACCTTGGAGAGGGTGGTACGGAACCGCGGCATCGAAGTGCATTTCGGCTGGAATCTCAGGCGGATTCGGGCCAAGGAGCAGGTGGCGGTCTTTGAAGTGGAGGAGCCAGGCGGCAGCAAGCGCATCGAGGAACTGTCCTTCGCGATGCTCCACGCTGTGCCGCCGATGACAGCACCGGAGGTGGTGTCTGGCAGTCTGCTGGCGGGCGACGGACCTGGCGGCTGGGCGGCGACAGATCCGTTCACGCTGCAGCATCTCAGCTGGCCGAATGTGTTCTGCCTGGGCGATGTGGCCGGCCTGCCCACCTCCAAGACAGCCGGTGCCGTTCGAGGAGAAGCCCCGGTGGTGTCGGCCAATCTGCTGGCTTTCCTGGATGGCAAGCCCCTGGATGCTCAGTACGACGGCTACACGGTGTGCCCCCTGATCACCGGCTACGGCAACGTGGTGATGGCGGAGTTCGATTACAGCCAGAAGCCGGTGAGCTCCTTCCTGGTGGACCCCACCAAGCCGCGCTGGAGCATGTGGCTGATGAAGACCCGCCTGTTGCCATGGCTCTACTGGAACCGAATGCTGCCCGGGAAGCCCCACGAAAGCCGCTACCTCAAACCCTTCGCACCGTTGGTGCACCTGTTGCGGCTGGACTATCGCGAATCGGACAGCAGCGAGGCCGAATCGGGAGCCGGCCAGGCCGGAACCTGCTGAGCCGAGAGCTCAGGCAGCCCTGAGTTGCTGCAGCTGCTGCTCCAGCCTCTGCTTCAGCCGGGTCTGGACCAAGGTGCAGAGGTCTTGCACCAAGGGATCATCAGCGAGGTAGATCATCCGCACCCCATCGCGCTCACAGCTCACCAGCCCGGCACGCTGCAGCTGGCCCAGCTGACGGCTGATGTGGGACTGGGAGAAACCGGTGGCCTCGATCAAGGAGGCCACGTCCATCGGCCCCTTCTGCAGGTGACAGAGCAGCTGCAACCGGGCCGGCTCGCTCAGGAGCCTGAAAAACTGGCTGTACTCCTCAAGGAGCTGAGGACTGGGCATGGACCCGGCAACACCCACGGCAGAAGGGTTATGTCTCTGTACGCATTATGCACGCTGCCGGCAAGGGCTGACTGCCCATGGGGAGCGGATCACCGGGCAGGAAGCGCTGGATGAAGGTGGCCAGGAGCATCGGGCCGCAGCGGCGCTGCCAGCTGGTCGCCCCCGGCAGCCGGCGCCAGCATTCCACCTGCAGACGGGGAACGTGGCGGCCCACCAGCGTCAACAGATAGCGGTAGTCGGCATCGGCGGCCTGGTCGGCTCCAGCCAGAGGGGCCGCCCCTGGCTGGGAGCTCACGAAAGCGGCGAGGAACGTCGAGGCGTTGCCGCCCTGGCGCAGGGCCGCGGCAAACCTCCAGGCGGCGCCGGTGGGATAGCCGTCGTGATGAAGGATGAGATGGCGCACCGGAGCATCCGGGAAGCGGGCGAAGGTATAAACGGCGCGGGTGGCCAAGGGAAGCGAGCGGCTGCACCGAATGAGTGCCACCGCTGTCTCAGAGCCGCAGGCAGGCCCGCATGGGGCTGCCTCGTCTCGACTGCGATCCTTCCGCCCACTGGGGGCTCGAACAGTGCTGGCTCCGTGTCCCGAGCCCATGAGGCCGGCTGTCATGGCGTTCAAGCCGTCATCAGAGCCGCTGTGCCATCTGCCGCCTTGCTGCCAGTCTGCTGCAAGGGCACGATCAGCGGACTGCTTGCACCGGCAAGGGCTGAAAGTTCAAACCTAGTATGATCCAAATCATGGCAATCTCTCAGGACGACCGATTGTGCCTCCGCATGGCCAATCGACATTGTTCATTCCATGGGCCAGCGTCGTCATAGCCCTGTCCGGCGTGCTGGCTTTCTCCGTGTACTGGGCGTAGAACGCCGCGCGTACGAAGTGCCCCACCGAGGTGTTGGATGCAGGCAGGCCCGTGGTCGCAACTCCGGAATCCGGTTGAACCGCCATGGAGTCGCCGAAGTGAGCTGTCGGTCAATCGATCTTGCTCAGGACCGTAGAGTTATCGAGATTGGTTAAATGCCAATCAAACCGTGGTGCATTGGTCATCACCCTCACTGGATTGTCGTAGAGCGACAACTTGCCCCTGTGAAACTCGATGACAATGGAAGCGCCGTTGGCGTCGTTCACCACGTCATCGAAGGGAGACACCACACCTCCCAGCAGCGCGAGGGCTCGAGCTTCACGGGCTGTGGGGCGATGGCAGCGTTGACTTCGGCAACCGATCCGAACTGGCCCAGGGGCCAGAGGCCAAGATCAGACGCTGAAAGCAGGGCCTCCCCACCTTGCTGACCTGGGGCTGGTTCTTCCTTTCTCAGGAGGCCCTGCTTCATTCCCTTGAGCACGCCCGTGCAGGAATCCATTCAGGCCGGCGCGATTCTCGAGCACGAATGCCCTGCAGAACATCGCTGAAGCTCCTTTGAAGGACGGGTCGGCCACCGCCCGTCGATCCGATGCCCAGAGATGAAGCCGTCTGCACCTCTGCAAGACGCACATCCTCTTTTCCCAGTGCCTCGATTCGCAGGGCGGGTGCTGAACACAGTCAGATTTCACCGCTGAACTTCAACGCTGAACTTCACCGCCGATCCGAGCCTTGGCGCTCTGGGGTTGGGTTGTGTCCGATGCCGGCGGCGGCATCGGCGTCGGTCGCGCCATTCAGAGCTTGGACAGGACAGGCAAAGTCCAGATTGTCGGCCTGGATGATCTATCCGAACTGCTTCAGCTGATCGGGAGCGCCGTGGTCGATTCCACCGCCGCCACCAAGCCGCGTTCGCAGGGGTACTGGTCTGTACTCAGCCTTTGGCAGTACAGACCAGTACCCCACCCATCGAGCGGATCGACACGGGCATCGCGGTGCAGGGTTCGGCAACAAACATCCGTAGAAAGGGGGTCCTCCCTCACCACCGGCAGGCTGATCTGATGGACCAGCAGCAAGGTATTCAGATCGGCATGACTGTAGGTCTGGGGTGATTGGCAAGGCCGGGCGTGCACTGGTACGGCACGACGTTCATGGTTGGGTCAGCACCCAAAGTGGGACAGTGTTAAAGCCCGGGTAGAGAATGCGCTTCATTGCGGCCGGCAATCTTTTATGGCCTTCAGGCGAGACGAGTGCAAGGCGTGAACTTGGTCGAGATCAACTGCACTGCAGTCCAACAGTATGGCGGGACATGAATCATGGGTCGCCTGAGATTCGAACTCAGGACCAATCGGTTAAAAGCCAGAAAGGGATCGCTGAAATCAATTGCGCTGCAATGGGTGGTCTGATGACCCCCAAACACTCCCCCAAACATTCGGCTGCGACGGGCGAGACGATCATGGCAGAAATCGGTCGGTGGGAGCCTGCTCAGAGCCCCATGGATGGGCCCCAAAAGGAAGGGACTCACGGCTGCCCTCGCCGCTGATCGCTCCCCATCGAGCCGCCCAGCGCCAGCCCGGCCAGGATGCTGAGCCCCTGGCTCACGGCGTCATCGATGCGGCCCTGGGGCCGGGCGCAGAACAGCGCCAGCGGATGCAACAGCGGGGGTGGGCCCGACTCCGCCACCGGTGGGGTGGCGGCATCGGGATCCAGCACCCCGGCCTGCCCTCTGGGGCGCCGGGCCGGGGGCTCGCCGGCCTGGGCGACAGAACGCTGCACCGCGGCGTCAAAGCCTTTCAGGCGCACGTACAGCCAGGAGAGGGCGGTGCAGTTGAGCAGGTCGAAGCAGAGGGTGAGGCCCTGAAAGCCCAGGATTCCCGTCGAGATCCAGACCACCAACCGGCGGGAGTCCATGACGATGAGCAGCAGCAACGCCTGAGGGTTCCGGGCCTGACCTGACGTGGACCCCAAAAGCTGATCCCCATGGGTGGTTGCCCGGTGCATGGGTGGTTACCTGGTGTCAACGGCGTAGGCGGGCGCGTCAGCCCCTCAGGGTTCAGAAATCGGCTCGACTGGCTGGATCAGCGCTTCCGCTCCCGCCAGATCTCCTGCACAAAGGGATCGCTGACGCCGTAGAGCCCATGGCCGAGTCGCATCAGCACGTTGGCAGCGAGCAGTTCGTTCACCACCGGCTGAATTTCATCGACCCGCACCTCGCGGCCGATCACCTCTCCGTAAGCCGCTCCTGCCTCCGCGGAAAACAGACCCCGGGCCGGCCCATCGGCTTGCGCCACCCGATCAAAGATCGCGATCGCCAGCCCACCGATCTGCTCCACTTTCTGCAGTTCCAGGTCGGCGGCGGAGCTGCGCAGGGTGGCCGCAATCACGGGCAGGAGCTGATCCGGCGAAAGCCCGGACGCGGTGCTGCTGGCCTGGAGCTGTGCCAGAGCCCGGAGAAACTCTTCCGGCCGGTGGCCCAGGGTCTGAAAGGCACTCCAGGCCGTGTCCAGGGAGGGCAAGGCCGCCATTCCGGAGTCCTGCAGGCGCTGCAGCACATGGGCCACATAGTGCTGATCAAGCACGGGATAGGGAAGGGATGTGGCCCCGGCAAAGGCCTGATTGCGTCGGGCTGTGAGTTCACTCACCAGGGCGCGGTGGGACCCGGTGCCGATCACAAGGAAGTGGCCGGGAGTGTCGAGCCTGGGGTTGATGGCATCGCGGGCAGCCTTGAGCGCCAGCAGCATCTGGTTGCCTTCCTCCGTGGTGATGGCCTGCTGCACCTCATCGACGATCAGCACCACATCGCCACCGGTCTGATCCACCAACTCGGTGAAGGCCTGCGCCAGGGTCGCTCCGCCGGCTTCCCCCACCTGCTCCAGCTGAAACCCGAAGCGAAAGCCCGCACCTCCCAGATCCAGGCCCCTGAGCCGGCGCAATCGGGCCAGCAGTGGCGAGGACGGTGTCGACAGCTCGCTCAGGGCCCGCCGCACCGCTGCATGCACCAGCACCGCCGGGCTCACCTTGGTGTCGCTCCAGAGGTCCACGTAGATCACGACGGCTCCCTGGGCTTCCAGCTCAGGCACCAGATCGGTGCGCAGAAAGGTGGTTTTGCCGGTGCGCCGCAGACCTGAGAAAAAAAGCCCCGACCGGAGTCCCTCATCCAGCACGCCTGGGCGCAACAGACGGCCGGCCAGCTCGGCCGCCAGATGGGGACGGCGGAAGACCTCAGCCAAGCGTTTCAGTCTTTTGGTGTACGGGTCTAATTATGGCTGAACCATAATTTCCCATAAGTTCGACTGCCGGCGGGCGTCCATGCCGTTCGGCCGCAGGCAAGCGCGGTCGGGCGGATTCGGGCCGTGCCCCAAGGGGGTCCTATCCCCGGTACCGGAAGGCGAACACACCGCCGTTGACTTGAACGCGGATGTCACCGTCGTCGTCTTCCATCCACTCACCCTCATAGCGCTGGCCGTTGAGCAGCACCTCAACGCTCTTGTCCTCCCAGAGCACAACGGTGCGCTTCATCCCTCCGGGCTCCACCACATCAAAAACGGTATCGCCGTTGGCGTTCTGGCGGGAGGTGACGCTGCAGCGATACCCCTCCAGGCGAGAAGACTCGGCCTCCATCTGGAACCAGCAGGTCGCTCCGCTGGACTGAGCCGAACCCGGATTGCTGGCATTGAACGGTGCTGGTGGCGGTTCACTCCGAGCGGGAGGCTGCTGTGCAACGGGGTTGGCCAGAAATCCTTCGATCACAGAAGACGCCACCGCGAAGTTGAGCCCCTCGCTATCGGTGAGCTTGAAGGTGGCGATTCCAACGACACAGCCCGTGCGGTCCAACACCGGTCCGCCTGAGTTGCCGGGATTGATCGGTGCGTCGATCTGCAGGATCTTGCCGTCGTCGCGCACACTGCTGACCACACCCCGCGTCAAGCTGAATTCCAGCCCCTGTGGGGCTCCGATCGCCACGATGTCAGCCCCCACGTTCGGCTTGGTGGCCTTGAGTTCGAGAGGCTTCCCCCGAATGCCCTGGACCTCCAGCAGCGCCAGATCCGTCTGCGGAGAGGAGCCCCCGGCATTGCTGACCACAGCGGCCGTGTCCTGGGTCCCGTCGGCCCACTTGATGGTGACGGAGCTGGAGCCCTCCACCACATGGGAATTGGAGATCAGCAGGGTGTTGCCGTCCTGATGACGCACGATGAAGCCACTGCCCTCTCCATCGTCTGTGATCACCACGGCAACACCCCGTTTCGCCTCGCTGAACAGGGCTTCTGAAGTGAAGGTCTGATTGGTACAGGGTGGTGCGTCTGGAACCTGAATGCGCGCTTGCTTGGGGAGCTGCGACTGACAACTGATCAGCAAGATGGCCTGAGTGGTCAACAGCCCGATCGCAGGAATGATCCGGGGCAGCACCATGCGACCTGTCAATCACCTGATCCTGCCAAAAGATAGTTCAGATCCTGCGTTCGGTTTCAGCAGCTGGCTCCTTCAGCAGCAGGCTCGTTCAGCTGCAGGCTCGCGCCCATTGAGCCGGAACCCTTCCGAGTTCCCCTGATCCATCCCCCCTTGTCCCTCACCCCGGAAGGCTGGCAGCTGCTCAAACGCTGGGAGGGTTGCCGCCTGGTGGCCTATCCCGATCCCGCCAGCGGCGGCGATCCCTGGACCATCGGCTACGGCCACACCGGAGTTGACGTCACCCCCGGTCTGGTCATCAGCCAGCCCCAGGCCGAGGCCTGGCTGGAGGCTGATGTGGCTGTGGCCAGCGCAGCGGTGGATCGCCTGCTGGCCGGCTGTCCGCTGAACCCCTTCCAGCGCGATGCCCTGGTGAGCTTCTGCTTCAACGTGGGGGCCGGCGCCCTGGAGGGCTCCACCCTGCGGCGGCGCCTGCGGGCTGGAGAGGCGGCAGCCAGCGTGATCGCCGAGGAGCTACCCCGCTGGTGCAAGGGGCCGGGCGGTCCTGTTGAAGGCCTGATCCGGCGCCGGGAGGCGGAGGTGCAGCACGCGCTCAGCTTCGCGGATGGGGCACCAGAGCCGCAACCGCAACCGCAGGCACAGGCATCGACACCGATCCAGCTCCTGCAGGCGGTGGCTCACTTCCGGGATCTGCCGCATCAACGCCAGGCCTGGTCGCAACTGCAGGCGCTCCTCACCCCGGAGCAGCTGCAGACCTTTGCCATGGCCTACCGCCAGGGTTCTGCACAGCCGCCGCAGACAACAGTCCCGCCCCTGGCCACACCGGCCGCTGCAGCAAAGAGCGCGGCCACGGGCCTGCTCCAGCTGGCGGTGCCTTACCTGAGTCAGAACGACAGCGTCACCAGCCAGGGGCCGCGCATGTGCTTCTCCTCCAGCTGCGCCATGGCGGCCGCCTTTCTGCGACCCGGCTGCCTCAGCGGGTCTGGCCAGATCGACGACCAGTACCTGGCCCTGGTGCGCCGCCATGGCGACACCACCGATGCCGTTGCCCAGGTGCGAGCCCTGGCCGATCTGGGTCTGCGTGCCCGTCTCCGGCAGGACGGCCGCCTCGAGGATCTGGTGGCCCAGCTGCAGCGCGGCATCCCCGCCCCGGTGGGCTGGCTGCACAAAGGGTCGGTCACGGCCCCCAGCGGCGGCGGGCACTGGAGCCTGGTGATCGGCTGGGATCCAGAGCGCCGGCAGCTGCTGATCCACGACCCCAACGGCGAGGCCGACCTCGTGAACGGTGGTTACGTCACCAACGCCATCGGCAGCGGTAAGAACCTGCGCTACTCCGAGCGCAACTGGGGTCGGCGCTGGATGGTGGAAGGCCCCGGCAGCGGCTGGTGGCTGGAACTGCTTGGCGGCGGATGAACAAGCAGGGCTGATCCGGCAACACGGAACCGACCCTGTCCGCATGGCGTTGATCAACCCCTCGGCCACCCAGCGCAGCGACCAGCCAGGACCAGCCGTGCTAGTACGGATGTACGCATTGCTTTGGGGGTATGGGTGTCCGTCTGCGTCGTTCAGCGCTGGAAGAAAGCGGATCCTTGGAGCAACCGATCGAGGAGTGGCCGTACCTCGATCAGGAGGTGTTGGTGCCCGCCCGCAGCCGCAAGGTCTGCATGACCTGCCACTGGTTCAGGCACCACGCCGGTCCCAACTGCATCCCGCTGCTCACCTGCCAGCTGCACCAGGGCCTGATCGCCCAGGGCGAGCACCTCACCAGTCGCTGCCAGGGCTGGACCGACGACATGACCAGCCAGCGGGGCTGGGCACCGGAGGTGGCCTGATCCAGCCATGGCCAGCTCCAGCAAGCCCCCGCTCTCGCCCCGTGAGGGCTGGCTCAGCGACGGCCGTCAGGTGCTGCACTTCCGACCGGTCCGCTACGACCGCTGGAGTCAGCGGCTTGAGGTCGTGAGTGGTGAGTTGTTGCCTGGAGAGCCCATCCCGCTGCTCAAGCACCGCCGGGAGTACAGCCGCGAGCAGGCCATCAGGCTCTGGGGTGAGAAACGCAGGGCGGGCTGGGCAGCCTGCGACCCCCAGTGGTGAAGGGGCCAGGTTCGGACGCGCGGCAACCCGGTGCCACATGCAGAAGAAATGACGAATGCAACGAAGAACAGCGCCCGCGCTGCTCACCATTGGATTGGAATCAACAACGATGTTGATCAGCTCTGTATGGGGAATGACTGTCAGCCTGAATCGGTTGCTGGTAGTGGGGAAGGTGTACCAGATTGGCCTGCCTTCCCCCGCCGATGAAGCCATCAACTACGGATTGCTGATCGGAATGGCTGCATTTACAAGGTATGACAGCAGTGTGCTGCATCGGCGCACGCTCGAGGCTCGGCCTCACTGACGCTCCACCGTCTGATCAATGCAGCTGCTCACTGAGCCGCTGCAGGCGTCCGCCGGACTGGCTCGCTTCCTCCAGGAGCTCCTCCCAGTCGTCTGGCGGATGGCCGCGGTCCAACATCGACTCGAATACGCGGTAGGCATCCGTCTTGCTCCCGTAGGCGCACTTGGTGTCAGTGTCGTTCACCCAGCCCAGCACGATCACCTTCGAGCGATTGTGAAAGCGAAAGAACAGGCGAAACTGCTGAAAGAACTTGGCCCGGCGCCAGTGCCGATGCTCAGCGCCCAGGGTTGATCCCTGCTGGTACTCCTTGCGGCTGGGGTCCTGAGGAATGTCCTGCAGCATCAACCGTGCGATGGCAGCCAGGCGTTTGCTGATGATCTTGCTGCGATATCCGAGGGGGTCCTTACGTCGCAACGTCTCGACCTCCGCGATCAGCGCCTCCAGCTGATCCACTAAGAGTTTGCTGAAAAAGTCCCGAGGCCGTCATGCCTTAAGAGTTTGCTGAAAAACCAACCCACGAGCCAGTTTTCCACAGGCATCAGTGGATTTCCGGCTCAAAAAGTCGGATCGGCGGCTATCAGAGCCGCAAACTGCCCGATTTCGGCATCGTTGGCCTCTCTGCAAGACATTGGTTGAGGCCTATTGGGCACACCTCTGGACAACGGGCTGTTCATGCCATCTCCATCGCGGGCTTGAGCAGGTTGCCCAGGCGGATCAGGTTGTAGGCGATTACATGCAGGCCAAACACGGCGCCGACCTTCTCGGTACCGCGCAGTTTGAACTGGCGCAGCCCGCCAAATGCCTTGATCCAACCAAACACCTTTTCGATCCCCCGGCGGGCATTGATCGATTTGGCGTAGCCCACGTGACGGGTGGTGCGGCCATCAATGGCTGAGCCACCGCTGCGGGCAGTGTTCTGGGCCACGTGGGGCGTGACACCGATCCGCCGCATCTCAGCGA
>NZ_JAYGID010000071.1:0-22145 GCF_034931685.1 Synechococcus sp. CCY9202 | reverse complement strand
GAGGCCAACGATGCCGAAATCGGGCAGTTTGCGGCTCTGATAGCCGCCGATCCGACTTTTTGAGCCGGAAATCCACTGATGCCTGTGGAAAACTGGCTCGTGGGCTCGTTTTTCAGCAAACTCTTAACCGTGGCGATCTGCGCGTCTGTACTGCTTCTGTACTGCCGCGTCATCGGTGGGTGTCATGGTCATCGGGACGATGCTCCAATGGACACTGCCAATAAACAGCACAATCGCTTCGGCCAAGCTGATGGCCGCAAGCTTCTATGCGACGACTCCTCCCAGGGAATGGTCGATCAGGGTTGGGGCTGAGTCGAGAGCTTCTACGAATACAAGACAGTCTTTGATGGCTTTCGCCAGTTTTCAGCTCCTGGGAGCTTCAGCCGCCATCGCTTTGAGCGCGACGCGGTCCACCTTGCCGCTCGGGTTGAGGGGCATCTCCGCCAGCACCACAATCTCCTCCGGTGCCTTGTAACCGATGCGTTCGCGGGCAAAGCGAATCAGCTCGGCGGCCATCGGAGCCTGGGCCCCACGCTGGAGGGTGATGTAGGCCCGCACGTTCTCCCCGTGCATGACGTCGTGGATGCCGATCGCTCCGGCCAGTTCCACAGCAGGGTGTTCGCAGAGGGCATCCTCCACGTCCTGCGGACAGATGTTGGAGGCATCGTGAACGATGATCTGTTTGCGTCGGCCGCAGAACCACAGGTAGCCGTCCGCGTCCAGGCGCATCTCGTCACCGGTGTCGAGCCAGCCGTCCACAATCGTCTCGGCTGTGGCGGTGGGATTGTCCCAGTAGCCCGTCATCACCGACGCCGAACGCAGCCACAACCTTCCTTCTGCTCCCACCGGCAGTTCGCGGCCCTCCTCGTTGCGGATGGAGCACTCGAAACCGGGGCAGACCCGACCCACCGAGCCGACCCGGTTCTCGCCGGAAGGCGGAGACATCGTGGCCACACCGCATTCACTCATGCCGAAGCATTCGTCGATCGAAAAACCCACGGCGGTCTTGAAATCCCGCTGCAGCTGCAGGGGAACCTTGTCACCACCGGAGAGGCACAGGCGCACGTCGGCGAAATCGGCCGGATTCAGATCGCGGTCATGCATCAGGCCCATCAGCGGTGCCGGCAACATCAGCAGCAGATTCGGCTGGCGGTGATGCAGGAGCGCCTCAAGGGCATGGTTGTCACTCTCGGTCGCCACCACCAGGGTGACCCCCAGCGAGAGGCCTGCCAGTCCGTACATCGAGGCCGCCGCATGGGCCAGCGAGCAGCCCACCATCAGACGCTCCCCCGGCGCGTATTCCATCACCTGGGCCAGGCTGGCGAGCGTCGCTCCATAGCTGGCGCGGCTGTGGGTCACCCCCTTGGGCTTGGCAGTGCTGCCGGAGGTGAAATAAATGATCGCGGGGGCCTCCGCTGGCAGGCAGGACAGTTCCTCCCCGGTGGCAGGCGTGGTCAGCAGAGTCTCAAGGCACCTCTCGCCTTCAGCCCCTGCCGCTCTCTGCCCATCCTCGAAGCGGATCAGCCCCAGAGGCAGGGATCCGGCCAGCTGCGTGGCTTCCAGATCAGCCAGGCGCTCCTGGTGATACAGCAGCAGCACCGCCCCGCTCACCCGCAGGGCATGGTCGATCTCGGGCACCACATAGCGGTAGTTGAGCGGTGTGATCACCAGGCCCAGCCGCAGACAAGCGAGGTAGTGGATCACCAGCTCGACCCGGTTGGGCATCAAGGACGCCACCCGGTCGCCAGCCTTCAGCGGCATGGTGCCGTAGGCGGCAGTCAGTCGTTCCACCCGCTCTGCCAGCTGCCTCCAGCTGAGGCTTGTATGGAGATCCTGCAGGGCTGGACCGTCAGGATCCCGGACCAGCCCCACCTCCAGAAGCGCATCGAGGCGGTCGGGCAGCGTGAGGGCAGGTCCGGACAGCAGCATCAAGCCGACACGCAGAGACAACGCCCCCATCCTGCCTTCAGCGGTCAGGACGCGCCCGGCTCCATGGACCGGGAGAAGCCAGAGGGCACGGCAGCGATCGCGGCTTGGCCGCGCCGGTGGATCTCGCGGGCGTACTCGGTCCAGGTGCCTTGTCCCCAATAGCGGAAGCAACTGGTTTCCAGCAGCAGCAGATGGAGCAGGGCCTGCTGATAGGGCGGGGTCTGGGTCACTGCGGGGTCGTGCGCCACCAGGGGATCAAACAGCTGGTGAAACTGGGCACTGAGGCTGTTCATCGGCTCCAGCACGTTGGCGTAGCCCTCCACCCAGCTGAGGTTGTTGGTCCAGGAGGCGCCGGCCATCGAGAAGGAGGGATCGGTGGCCTGGAGGTGGGTGATCGCCGCCTGAATGGCGGCGGGGGTCGGCGATCCGCTCAGCTGTTGCCACAGCTTGTGCTGATGCACCGCCTGAATCTGCGGAAAATCCTGGGATGACACCCCAGCGGCCTCCAACAACTCAAGATATTCCGTGCCATTGATCGCCACCGTGCCTGGTTCACATCCATGGGATGCAATGGTGTGATGGGCCTGCACGAAAGCAGGCGGGAACTCATTCATCATCACGCCACCATTTTCCCCATCGGCAATCTGGGAAACGAGCGAAGGAATCGTGGTGTCTCCCAGCACTTGCCGGCCGAGCCCCAGAGCTTCGTAACAGGGCTGCATCTGCCCCACCAGCTTGGTGTCGGAGCCCTGGGTTTTGATCAGTGCCGTGATCGAGACCTCTTCGCCACTGGAGCTGCGGGCCACGAGCTGGTTGGGGATGTATTTCTGCTCCTGAGACAGGCCGGAGCCATCGAAGTTCTCGACGCTGTGTTCCTGCACCAGCAGCCAGCGGTAGCCACACTCCCTGAGGGCCTTGACGAATTCATAGAGCGTGTCGGGGTGGTTGGGCAGGTGCATTTCCGGGGGTGAAAAGCCCTTCACCCGTTGCAAGGCTTCCTTGCCGAAGAGGGCCGCGAACTGATGCTGCCAGGCCAGGATCTGCAGCTTCAGGTCGGGGATGGGAGTGGAGGGCGCCACGGCATGGCTCCAGAAGGTGCCGAGCCACTCCACATGGGGTTGGAGGGTGGGATCGCAGGCGAGCTTCTGGAGGGCCTCGAGGATGTCGTGGCGGCCCATCTGCTCAACGCCCCAGAGCAGGTTGCCCGAATAATCGAGCATGATCCGAGGGTTGCAGCCCTCCTGAATCAGCTGAGGAATGATGTCGGCGAGGCGCCTGTAGCACTGGGCAAAGGGTTCGGCGTTGTGGTTATCGCCCTCGCCCGCGTGCTCCAGCATGTACTGAAGATGGGAGATGAGTTCACCATGCGCCCCGGCTGGAATCGTGGGCTGATGCATGTGGAGCGCGCAGGCAAAGCCAGAACGGATCTGCTCCAGGTGGAGATTCGTGTGCGGCAGCGCCACCGGGCCGGAATCCTGAACAAGCGCAAGGATCTCGGCTTCAGAGCCAGCGATCGGTGGCAGGGGGGTTGGCGGTTGTCTGCTCTGCATGGTCGCCATTCTGCTCACCCGGCTGGCCCCGAGCTGCTCGCCCCACCTTGGCCGTCGTCGCTGGCGGGATCGGCGCCGGCAGGTGGCACGACCCGCGACAAACTCCTAGGGTTTGACCAGTTGCTTGCTGGTCCAGTGCAGACGCTACCCCTGGGTCTGGCCACTGTGCTCCTGACCCTGCCGCCTCTGGCTCTGCCGTTGCTGACGCCTGGGTCAGCACTGGCTCAGAAGCGGATTCCCAAACTGCCGGGTTATGACCAGTGTCCGCTTGGGTATGTGAATGACCTGAAGCAGCACTGCAATTCACCTATCTATTATGAGGTGAAGCCCACCGATGGAAAGCCCTGTGACTCGGGCTGGATGAACATTGGGGCGGGCTACTGCAAGAAGAAAACCCTGGGCATTTTCTGATCTCAGATGACCTCGAACAGCACAGGGGATCGCGTTATGGTCTTAGAGGAGTGAAGCCTGCACAATCTGGCGGCGTGGACCCTGCAGGTGGATGTGGGCCCGGAAAGGAACAAAGAGACACCCGCAATGGACGCTGCCGCAGGATCTAGCGGTGGAACTCTGGTCGGTCTTCCTCACAGGTCACCAGCAACAGGGTGTCCTCGAGCGCGGTTTCGGTGTGGGTGTCGCCTGGCTCCACGAAGTAATAGCCGCCGGCATCGATGCTGTGGGGATCGTCGCCATCGGCCTGCACCCGCATCGCGCCACTGACCACGAACACCTGGCACCAGCAGGCATGGTGATGGCGTGGAATTGTCATGCCCTGCGGCAGCCGGTAGAGGCCCGATTCCACGTTGTGGTCGCCTTCCCAGAGGCGGCAGGCCTGCATCGTGACGCCCCGCACATCGATCGGCTGCCACTGCTGCTGGTGGGTGGGCAGGTAGCGGGTCATCGGTGATTGGCTGCGTTGAACCGTGAGTGAACTCTGCCGCAACGCCCCTGTCGGCAGCCAGGCAACGGCCGAGGCGCTCAGAACGAGTCTTGTGTCTGGCCGGCGAAGCGGCCGGCGTAGCTTTCTCTGCCCTGCAGCTTCTGGAACACGAACTGGCAGATCGCGGTGCCGGGATGCACAGCCAGGGGAGCGGGGCCGAAATTGCTCATCTCCAGCACCTGCTGACTGTCGATCCCCGGCCCCATGAAGGGGGCACTGATGTGCACCATCAGGCCCAGCCGCGCGAAGCGACTGCGACCCTCCAGCCAGCCGCACAGCCCGGGGCCCAGGCGCAGCCGCTCCTGGGTGATGCCGAGCACCGTTTCGCCCGGCATGATCAGGATGTGCTGGCCGTCGAGCACCTCGATTTTCTCGGTGAGCTGCCTGTAATCGGTGTGCTCACGCACTTCGATCACCTCATGCACCTTGCGGAACACGCGAAAGATGGGGGCGAGGGTGAGGTCGAGCGAGGCGGGACCCAGGCGCTCGGGATCGAACGGGGTGACCGTGATGGAGCCCCGCTGGATCGCCTGCAGGATCGCCTCTCTCCCCAGAACGGTCATGTCTTTCCCTGGGGGTCGCCGAGGTTGGATTGTCTCAGGCGGTCGGCTGGGTGTTGGTAGCGCAGCAGGGTCTGAAGACGATCCTCAAGCCGAAGGCTTCTGAGCTGGAGCAGCCTTCTCGCTGATAAGCCATGGGCCTGGCGGCACCACCTCGGCAACACGCCAGCTTTGACGCGCGGGTCGAAAGGCTGGCCAACCGCGCCCGACAGCCACTGAGCACCTTCGCCCTGCGCGAACTCAACGAAACCGCTCGCCGAGCCGACAACGCGTACCTGCTCGATCCCCTACCATCCGCCTTGTGCTGGTTGATCAGCTTGCTGAGTAACACGCGCTGCAGGCCCTGGCCGAAGAATGGGAGCCACACTCCTCATCGCCGACAGCCGTGCTGCCCGGGCACCCTGCCTGCGCTGCCATGTCGAGGTGATGGCCTCTTTGGGTCCGACTCAGCTCGATGAGGTCATGGGTTTCATACATCCGGTTCAGCGCCGGCAGAACGAAGCAACAGAGCGGTGAGATCCTGGTTGCCGATGTTACCCGTGGCCACAAGCAGAAGCCTGGCGGGAGTGCCGCGCAAGAGATGACTGCGGACGACATCTGCATCCTTACAGGAGACAATCCTCCCAGCGATGTCGTCAATGGAGGAAATCATGTTGTCGGCGCTAAGATTCCCGTCAGGTAGATCAAGGGTGTGTAGGATGTCGCAACCCACTTGTTCCAGCGGCCGAACGAGCGATCGTGGCAACTGGGCATCCAGCAGGATCCTTATGCCGAGAGGAGGTCAACCCGCTGAATCCGGGAAAGCTGGGTTGCGTACTCAAGCACTGCCGTGATGTCCTCAGCCTCGAGATCTGGATAATCGGCGAGAATGTCAGCCGCACTCATCCCAGCTGACAACAGTTCGAGCACCATCTCCACGGGATAACGCAACCCGCGGATGGTTGGTTTGCCATGGCAGATCTCAGGGTTGATGGTGATGCGCCCAAGCTGGTCTGTCATGACGGTGGTGTGCAGGCCTGCTACGGCCACCACGAAGCAGGCTGTGTCTTCTGCGAGCCGGAGAGCAGCGGCCGTGTGCTGCTGGAGAACAAGCTGGCGCTCTGCATCGCCGATACCTACCCGGTGAGCGAGGGGCACAGCCTGGTGATCCCTCGTCGACATTTGGTGGACGGGATGGCGCATTCCAATGGCAACGCCAGCGCCAGGGCAGGCCAGTCATCCTTGTCGCGGATCCTCGCCAGGGCCTCCACCTTGGCCGACCCCAGCACACTGTTTTCCACAACCTGGACCATCAACAGCATGGGCGTCTTTTCCGCCAGGCCTTGAAGTCGGCACTGAGCTCGTCTTCGCTCAAACCGAGTCGCTCCAGTTCAGCCTGCATCAGCCGGCCAGCCTCCAACACCTTGTCCCGGTCACTCAGGTTGCCATGCTGGGGCAAGGGCACGTAGAGGCCCGTGGCTCAGACCACCAAGCCAAGGATCTGCCCCACGATCGCCAGCACCTCCTCCAACTGGGAGTCCTGCAGACGTCCGATTGGATGGGGGCGTGCACCCCTGGCGCGCCAGTCGAAGGATTTGAGTTGCTGGCAGAGCACATAGCTGTGGGCACCCGGCCGATCGGGGATGGGGCCCAGATCCACGGCAAGGGTGGAACCACGGTTGGTGGGAGCTGAGGTCATGGCGCAGCCCACAACCAGGCCCACGGTGGCGTGGAAGGAAGCGCTGGACAGCACCGCAAAGGGATGGTGATCCTTCATCTCGCGGCCGGCCTGGGGGTTGTGGTCGATCCAGATCACGTCACCGCGTTCGGGCACCCACGCCTGGCCTCCTCGGCGGGGGCTCACTCGACGACCTCAGCCCCGAGCGGAGGGAAGGCCATGGCCTCCGTGGGTTCGCCCGGCATGGGCTCGTAGGCCGCCAGCCGTTCGGCCAGAGACAGGCGAGGCTGAACCGGCCGGATCAGTACCCCACCTTCCACGACGGAGAGTTCCACGGCCTGATCTTCCTGCAGCCGAGCCTCCCGGGCGATGGCTGCAGGCAGGCGAATGCCAAGGCTGTTGCCCCAGCGGCGCAGAGCCTGGCGCGAAGGGGTGGCGGCCATGGACATCAGGTGTTTAGACAGAAGTGTAGACGCCTCAGGCAGCTGGGGCGGCACAGCCACACCTGGAGCCGGGTTGGCTGCAGCCGGCAAACGCCCACACCAGAAGGGATCCCAGCAGGGTCGCCTTCCTGCCGGGCCGCCCAAAGCCACACCTGGCCCACACGCCCGGGCCCGTGGAACGGCAGGGCCTACCGGGAGGGGCGGTTGCTGGATGGCGCTCTCTGAGCCGGAAGGCCTGCTGAAGATCGCCACTGCCGACCTGGAGACGGCTGAAGCCAGCAGCCCCAGGCTCCCCAGCGGCACAAGGCCGATGTCGGATTCAGCGATAGCTGAGGAACTCCTGCACAGTCATGCCGATGTCTTTCGCGATTTGACGGAGCAGCGGTGGCGCAATGTCGCGACCCTTGTGGGCAGGAACGGTGGTGCAGCGGCCACCTCCGATGGCGTGAGAACCGGGGTTGAGCCCACGCTCAGGCAGGCACCACGATCTGCTGCAGGCCCACGAAATCGCTCTCCAGGACAGGCTCGCCGTCTTCCAGCAGCATGGCGATCACCTCCTGGAGGTTGGCCTGCAGTTCATCAAGGGTCTCCCCCTGGCTGTGGGCGCCGGGGAAGCCAGGAACGTGGCCCACTAGCAGCCCGGTGTCGGGACAGCGCTCGATCACGGCGGAGAACGTGCGCACAGTCTCAACCTCTCGAGGTGAATTCATCGTAGGCAGACGGCCAGAGGTGGCCGAGGGGGGGAGGGGGGGCAAGGCTTCGCCAGTGGGCTTCCACTCCACCAGTGCCACCACCGTCTCACCCCGCAACCTTCGCCCCATGCCCCCGCCCAGGACGTGGCCCGCCGGATCCTGGGCAGCGGATGGTGGGCAAGATGCTCACCGGCAACGACATCACCGCCTACGGCAACGGCGCCTACAGCCTGATCGGCGGCGACGAGCTGAGCGACACCCATACCACCGACTTCCGCGGTGTACAGGCCAGCTACGGCCACCGCGAAGCGGGCTGTGTGTTCTGCGCGCTGGAGGGCAGCGGCCGGGTGCTGCTGGAGAACGAACTGGCGCTTTGCATCGCCGACGCCGACCCGGTGAGCGAGGGCCACAGCCTGGTGATCCCGCGTCGTCATGGGGCCGGTGGGCTGGAGCTGCACCAGCCGGAGAGGAACGCCGTGGTGGAGCGGCTGGAGCTTCGACGGGAGCAGCTCAGTGCCCAGGACGCGTCGATCAGTGGCTGGGCTGGTTTGCTCAACGCAAGAGGGGGGCTGAACTCAGGCGAGGCCGCAGGGCAGAAGGTGTTTCATGCGCACTGGCATCTGATTCCAAGATGCTTGGGGGATTGTGAGCAGCCGAGAGGTGGAGTGCGTGGGGCAATTTCTGGGAAGAAGGGATAATGAGCCCGAATTGATTAACGCCCCAGATCAGAAGCGGGTTGTTGTGGTCATAAGCAATAACAGAATGCCTTCTGCTCCCGTCTTCTTGATCTGGATGTTGGGCTTCTGAATCTTTGATTGCCGCTTCACGCCTTCTGGGAGAGTTCCTCAGCGGCGACTCCGAATATTTCCTCTGCCGAGCCGATTGCCACGAAATGACCGGCCCCCGAAACAGGATGCCAAACCTCTCCAGGCATCTGGTCGGCAACATCCTTGTTGATCGCGTCGGGCACGAGTCGGTCGTCAAGCCCTTGCCATAGATGAACGCGTCGTTGAATTTGGCGAACATCAAAATCCCAGGACCGGTAGAGTATTTCGGAATCTCTCACCAGGCCCTCGCTTCCTTGGGCAAAGCATTCGGCGCTTGCTTCGCAGAAGGCAGTTGCAAAGCCCGGTCGCTGCAGGATCTCCTGGTCGTATGCGTTGATGGTTTTCAGTAGTTGCTGGATGTAGGTCTCACGGAAGTTAACGGCAGTCTTGGCAAGCGCCTCGTACATGAGACGAAAACCAGGTTCAAAATGCAGTGCGAGAAATCCTCCTAGTGAATCAATAGCGGAAAGGTGCTTTCTTGCCGAGTTGTCGCCGAAGGCTCCGTAGCTGCCACCGGCGATGCTGGTCACATGGCGCAGTCGAGCAGGGTCGATATAAGCAGCTGCCGCCAGCGCCCAGGGGCCACCCTCCGACCAGCCTGTCACTCCAAACTCGCGGTATCCCAAAGAGTCGGCGATCGCCGTTATGTCGTCAGCCCATCCCGAGTATTTGCGTGCCTCCTGTGGGCTGGACTGTCCGATGCCGGGCCGATCGACGCAAACGAGTCGAAGCCCATGCTTTGATGCCGCATCCTCAAAGAAATGCGCCTCAAGCCTGCTACTAGGTCCGCCATGATTGTGAATGACGAGTGGACCATCAGGATCTCCGACTTCGAGATAAGCGAGTTGACGGTTATCTTTGGTGACTAGCATGGATTGCCTCCGCAGGTACCAGGACTGTAGTCGATGTTGTTAAGTCTTCTCGTTTCTGATTCCCATACAGCTCGAAATGATAGGCGGCTTCCGTAATGAGAGAGCAGTGCTGCAAAGAGGGCGTCCGCCGCAACAACTGCAACTTAGGACCTCCTGAGAAAGGGCAAAGCGGCTGCACCGCAGTGGATCCGAGCAGATTTCAACTGTAGAATGTGCTCAATTCGGCTCTATATCGCCGAAAAGCAGTCCAGAGTTTTCCACATGTGTCGGCGCGAGCATCGTCATCAGCTCTCGTTTGAGGATGTCTTCATGCCATTTGGCGGCAAACTCTCTGGTGACGATCGCTGAATCAAGCTTGCTGAGCTCATTCCCTGGGCACACCGAGGTGCTCCAGCTGCCGGAGAATCGCCAGGCTGAAATAGTCTGTGCCGCTGCCGGTGCGCGGCAGCAGACCATCGGGGAGTGTGACTTCCTGGCCACAGAGGCGGATCGATCGAGGGCCGCCTTTGCTCACCACCAGATCGATCTGCTCCGGTACCAGGGTCTTCAGGCCGATCCCCAGCTCCCTGGCCTCCTCGCGCAATCTCGCCGATTCGTAGGGCTCCACCAGGCCCGCCGGCTTCTTCTGCAGGATCCAGAGGTCCATGGCGGCGGCTGCACCGATTCAGCCTTGCCTGCGGAGCCGATGAAACACGTTGTTCAGAACACACCCGTGATCCTTCCTCCACCTTGTCAATCCGCACGGCTCGGGCTACCGGCGAAAGCGACCCGCAAGCATGCGCCTTCCTTTCCCGGGGCGGGGAGAACGATCTGCAGATCCACTGGGGTGTGATCTTCGCTGGAAGTGCACAGGGAGCAGACCGATCAGCTGCGCAGGAAATACCGATCTGTCCAGGAAGTCCTGGCGCGCCCGAGACGAAATCTTTCCAACATTGCAGAGCAGAAAAGAAGGCATCTCAGTGCCAAATGATCTTGCCGGAATGAGTCCCTCGGAAAGAAAAACTTCTTGATTCCCGAGACACGCCAGAGGTCAGCCGTCGCCCCAATCACCCAACCAGAGCCGAAGTGGAGCGTTGTTCTGGATGGGTGGTTGGGGCGACACCCCGCCAGGCAGGAGCTTCCATCAGCTGGACAGGCAGATCCAGACGAGCTTCGGTTTCTGAATTCAGGGGGCCCATGCATGGCTGTTGGCTGGGCATTCGGTCTACGGTCCAAACACGACCATTGACCCATCCGTTGATCACCATGAGCAGCGTTTCCCTGGAGCACGAGGATCTGGCAGACGATCTGCGCCGCATCCGGCTGAGCGGCCGCCTGGACATGGTGGGAGTCGGTGAAATCGAGCTGCGTTTCACGAGCCTGGCGGCGAGCAAGCCGGTTTCCGTTCTGGTGGATCTCACCGGTGTGTCGTTCCTGGCCTCCGTGGGGCTGCGCTGCATCATCCACAGCGCCAAGGCGCTGGACATGAAGGGCGGCCGCATGGCCCTGCTGGTGGGGGACAACGCCCTGGTGCAGAGCACCCTGGAGACCGTCGGCATTGCCGACATCATCCCGGTGTTCTCGGAGGAGTCCGAGGCGCTGGACTCTCTGGCACGCGGGGCGGGTTGAGGGAATGACGGCTCCCCCTCCGCCGGACAACCTGGCTCTGGAGATCGGCGCGGATCCACTGGAGTTCCGTCGCGCCTCCGCCTGGCTGCAGCAGAGCGGTGCGGCCCTGGCCATGCCCGAGGAACAGATCGACCGGCTCGAGCTCTGCCTGAACGAAGTTCTGGCGAACCTCGTGGAACACGGTGGTGAGGCGGCGGCACAACATCCGATCCAGCTCAGGCTGCAGGCCCTCCAGCCAACCGGGGCCTGCGGAGCCGAGCTCGTGGTGTCCGATCGGGGCGCCCCCTTCGACTCCAGCCAGGCCAGCAGCAAGCCCATTCCCGGCAGCCTGGAGGAGGCCACGCCCGGCGGACTTGGGCTGCGCCTGGTGAAGGCGTTCAGCGATGAGATGTCCTACCGCATGCTGGATGGGCACAACGAACTCAGAATTGTCATGCACTGGAGCCCGGACAGCTGAGCCTCGACCCTGCTGCTGCCCCCGCCACTCCGGACCCACCCCGGGGCTATGGCTGGATCCCCCTCTTCCGGGAGGTGGATGAAGCGTTACTGATGCGGCTGCTCAGCCGTTGCGAGGTGCGAAGGCTCGGCCCCGGCACAGATCTGCTGCGGCCAGGGCAACCCAATGACAGCCTCTACATCCTGCTCAAAGGCGAGCTGATGGTGTACCTGTCCGATGAGATCAACCCGGGCAAGGGCATTGCGATCCAACCGGGACAGTGCATCGGGGAGTATTCCGCCATCGACCGACTGCCGGTGTCGGCGCTGGTGCGCTGCGAGGGAGAAGCGGAGGTGCTGCATGTCAGCGGGACCTTCTTCTGGAAGCGGCTGGTGCCGCTGCCGGGGGTGGCCCGCAACCTGATGCGGGGGCTCACGGAGCGGGCCCGCACCACCAACCAGCTGGCGCTCAGCAACCTGCGCGAGCGCCTCGAACTGGAGCATCTGCGCAAGGAGCTCGATCTGGCCCGGCAGCTCCAGGCCAGCATGCTGCCGCTGGGCCATCCCCTCTTCCCCCACCATCCAGAACTGGATGTCTGCGCCCGGGTGGAACCGGCAGCCAGCGTGGGTGGTGATTTCTTCGACAGTTTCCTCACCGCCGACGACCGCCTGTTCGTGTGCATCGGCGATGTATCGGGCCATGGAATCGGCGCGGCCCTGCTGATGGCGCGCACGATCGGGCTGATGCGCAGCCTGGCGATGGGCGCAACCGCTCCGGAGAGCGTGCTGGAGCAGCTGAATGCCTTCCTTTGCGAGGGCAATGACGCCTGTCTGTTCGTCACCCTGTTCTGCGGCTACCTGGAGCCGACCAGTGGCCGCTTCACCTACTCCAATGCCGGTCATCTGCCTCCCCTGGTGCTTCAGGACGATCGCTGTTCGGAGCTGCCCCTGCCCCGTGGCCTGCTGGCCGGCGTCGCCCCCCGGGCCACGTACCGGAGCGAGACCGTGCAACTGAACCGCGGCGATCTGCTGTTCGCCTACACCGATGGGCTCACCGAGGCGGAGAACGGGAACGGCCAGCCCTTCGGCATCGACTCCTGCCGGGACCTGCTGCTCCAGCGGAAAGCGGCCCCGCTGCCGACGATCCTGGATGACCTGCGCGATGGGCTCACCGCCTTCAGCGGAAGCGGCGCCCTCCAGGACGACTGCACCCTGCTGCTGCTGCGACGCCCCGGCGAAAGCTGAGCCCTCGCCGTTGCCCCTGAACGGGGAGATGGATCTGCTCTCGTGCTTAGGTGGAAAAGTTCCATGCTGCTCCCCTGATGAGCGAAGCCTTTGCGCGCTTCCACCCAAACCCTGGATGGAGCCTCCCAGCGCCCCCCTGCCAAGCGCCAATCACCGATACGGTGGGCAAACACTGCATTCTTGAGCTGTACGGCTGTAACGTTGCCCGGCTCAACGACGAACTCTTTCTTCGATCCGCCATCACGAACGCAGCATTGCGTGCTGGCGCGACACTCCTGAACCTGATCACCCACAGTTTCAAGCCCCATGGGGTGACGGGTCTGGCCTTGCTGGCCGAATCCCATATCTCAATCCACACATGGCCCGAATCAGGCTATGCGGCCGTGGATGTGTTCACCTGTGGCGACCACACCATGCCGGAGAACGCCTGCCAGGTGTTAGTGGAGGAATTACAGGCACACAATCACAAGCTCAAGAGTTTCCGCAGGGAAACCCCCAGCCAGCTTGCAGGGGTGGAGCGTGAACCCTGTCTGCTGAGCTGAGCAGGACCAGCCTGTCCGCCGGATTCACCTACTCCCGGGGGCTCTGCGGCAGCGGCTCAGAACGCTGCCGCATCCCCCAGGCTCACCACCTGCTGCGGATCACGGCAGAGGGAAGACAGCCGCTCCAGCAGGCGGGCCACATGCACACCATCGACGAGCGCGTGATGTGCCTGAACGGCGATCGGCAGTAGATCGGCCCCCTCTTGCCGGCAACGACATCACCGCCTACGGCAACGGCGCCTACAGCCTGATCGGCGGCGACGAACTGAGCGACACCCATACCACCGACTTCCGCGGTGTACAGGCCAGCTACGGCCCCCGCTGGTTTCCCCGTGCCACCCGGTGCCAGAACCCATGCCAGCACTGGGGCGGCGACGCCCATTCAGGAGCGCTGCTGCCAGCGGTGGGGATCCTGGCGGCCGTGCAGAGCGATCACGAAGAGTTCAGCGCCCTGCTCGCGGAAATAGACGGCATAGGGAAATCGACTCCAGCACCAGCCTGCGGATCCGGCCGTGAATCAAGGGGAAGGATTGGGGACTGTGGCGAATGCACTCCACCGCAGCAGCAACGGTTTGGGCAAAGTCGTTGGCCAACGCCGGCTCACGCTTTCCGTACCAGCGCTGGGTTTCCAGGAGCTCCTCCAGCGCCTCAGGCAGGAAGCGCACTGCAGGGAGCGTCATTCGATGCCGAGCTGGCTGCGCACCTCATCCCAGCCCAGAGCTGCGTCAGGGTTGCTGAGATGGGCCGTCCAGCTCCGATCCAGCTCAGCGCAGAGGTCGGGATCGAGCGGCAGCGCCCCATCGCGGGCCTCGTCATCCACGCTGTCCCAGAGGGCGATCGCCAGGGCCAGGCGCTCGCTCTGGGGCAGCTGAAGGAGGTCAGACAGGGGTGTCATCGCCACGGCGGACGGCTGAGAACACAGGGTAGGCACGCTCCACGACGGAGGACGCGATGGGATGGATCGAGGAGACGGCAGCAAGGCTTCTGCCTACAAGTGCCCTCCCCGTCACACCCCAGCCAGGATGCCCCGATGCTTCTGCCTCCCTCCCCCACCGACGAGCGCCTCCGCGCCTACATCGCCGAGCGCATGCGCATGAGCCCCATCGATCAACCGCTGATGCTGTAGCCGCAGGCTTCCGCGCAGCGGTTGGAACTGCTGGGCCACGGATCTGCCAGGCAACAGCCAGCCCGGCCCAGGACCTCGCCCGGCGGATCCTGGGAAACGGATGGTGGGCCGCGTGCTCACCGGCAACGGCATCACCCGCTACGGCGAGGGGCGCGACGTGCTGCTGCAGCTGTGCCGCCAGCGCCTCGATGCCTTCCACCGCCGCTCACCAAGGCGGTGAAGCTTCATCAGGGGTTCGAGGCACCAGCTGGATTTCCACATCGCAGCCGAGCACATCGGCGTAGCGGCGGAGAGTGGACAGTGCGGGTATGTGCTTGCGGGATCCCTCGAGCCGACTGATGGCGCTGCGCGTGGTGCCCATCCGCACGGCGACCTCCTCCTGGGTGAGACCGGCCCGCTGGCGTGCCTCCAGGAGCTGCCGGAGCAGACGGAATTCCACGGCGGCCTCCTGCCGCGCTTCGCTGTAGCCCGGCACCTGATCGAGCCGGGCGCGTTCGGCGCCGCGATCGCGGATGACCGGTTGATAGGGGATGTCAGGCATAGCGTTTGACGTTCCTGAGGCGTTCGCGAGCGATGAGGAGCTCACGCCTGGCTGTTTTCTGGGTCTTCTTCACGAAGGCATGGAGCACGGTGATCACCCGGCCACCGCAGAAGCAGTAGAAGGCCCGGCCGATGCCGGAACGGCCTCTGGGCCTGAGTTCGAACAGGCCGCCGCCCATGGCTTTGGAGTGAGGAGGCCTGTCCTTGATGTCCTCGCGAACACGAGCGTTGTAGTACTCAAGCCGAAACGATCCCTCCATGTTAGCGCGCGTGCTACGTGCCCACGGGGCTGACCCGCTGATGGGCTCTGGGCGGCAGGCCGTTGTGGGGTGAAGGAGAGCGCGTGAGCGCCACGGCAGCGAGGCTTCTCCTTTGTCAGTTCCACCCCCGTCTCACCCGTCCCCCACCGACGAACGCCTCCAGCAGTCCCTCGCAGAGCGGATGCGCATGAGCCCCATCGATCAATCGCTGATGCTCATGGAACTGCTGGGTCATCACCCGGAACAGGAACAGCGGAACCTCGCTGATCAGCGGCGAGGGGGTTACGGCTACGAAGCCTCCATCTACGGCCGCTCACAACCCCAGGGTTGCCGCCACATCCGAGAGACGGATCAGGAGGGTGTCGGGATCGATGGGTGAGGGATCGAAACCCATGTGCAGATAGAAGTTACGGGCGTCCGCGGAAGCAGCGTGGACCACGATGCCGCGAACGCCGATCCGTTCGCTGGCCTGAAGGACCCGCTCGAACGCATCGGCAAGCAGGGCACGCGCGATGCCGCGACCTTGCACACCGCGGCAGACCGCAAGCCGTGCCAGCAGCACAACCGGGATGGGATCGGGCCTATTGCGAGGAAAGCTCCCGGGTGCGGAGGCCACCGCCACGGCACCGGAGGCCAGAGCCCCATAGGCCTTGACGGTGCCGTCGCCATCGCAGACCACAAACGTGCGTGTGGCACCGCTCTGCTGATTCGGCAGGGCACGCTGCCGGAGCCAGTGATCCAGGCTGGTGTCGCCGCAGTCGAAGCCGGCGGTGCTGTGGTGGCTGGCCAGGGGCTGCGGCACCAGCAGCTCCATCAGCGTTGCCAGGGCCTCGGCGCGGTCATGGTGCGTTGCAGGCGGTCACTGGGGCTTGGGGGAGCATCCAGCAGGCGGAGAAGCTGGTCGAACTGTTCAGACGACACGGACTGCCAGCTCTGCTGGACCAGCAGCTCACGGGCGGCGGTGCGGGCCGCCTGCAGAACGAAGTCGGTTCGGGTGAGCCCGGAGGCACGGACGGCGCGATCGATCAGGGCCTGATCGTCGGGCGAGACCCGCAGGTTCCAGCTGAGGCGAGGGGTGGCAGCCACGGCTGTGCCGCAAACCTTCGTGCAGCCTAGTTCCATGGATAGACGGTGTCTACCTTCGTGCCCTTGGTCCATATCAGCAGGGAGCCATGGTGTCGGTCCCATCGGGTGGGGGGGGGATGGAGGAAAGGGGCCATCGCTCCTCCTCCATCACTGCCACCCCCCCGTCACACCCCAAGCCAGCATGCCCCCATGCCCCCGGTCCGTTTGCCCACCTACGAGCACCTGCGGGCATCCATCGCCGAGCGGATGCGCATGAGACCAATCGAGCTGCTGCCGGAGGCCAGCCGCTGTGAGCGCTGCGGGGCCAGTGAGCTTCAGCAGATCCTGGGAGAGAACCGATGAGTCGCTACAAGGTCGTTGGCTCTGTCGCGGAGAGTGAGCCAGGATCGAATGGTCTGGTTCTGAGCAATCGCCTGGGCATCACGGATCCGGCGGTGATGGAGGTCGTGGAACGGGACCTGCTTCTCGATCTCTATCAAACGATCATCGGGAATGGGGCTCCGACCAACCGCCTGAGCGTTTCAGACTTGATCGACTGGCATCGGCAATGGCTGGGGTCTGTCTATTCCTGGGCAGGAAAGGTACGAACGTTCAATCTGAGCAAACAAGGCTTTCCTTTCGCGAGTGCTCACCTTTTTCCAGATCTGCTCAAGTCATTCGAATCGGAGTATCTGGGTCGGCTGACTCCGTTCACCCCAGACTCGATGGGTGATCTGATCAGGGGACTTGCCGAGGTGCATGTTGAATTCGTGCTCATCCATCCGTTCCGCGAAGGCAATGGTCGAATAGCCCGACTGCTGGCAGATGTGATGGCGTGCCAAGCGGGGATTGGTCCGCTCGACTATTCAGAATGGGATCGTCAGCGGGACCTGTACTTCGCCGCGATCCGGGCGGGGTCTGTGCTGAATGTCACCCCAATGGAGGATCTGTTCAGGCAGGTGTTGACTGGGGGGATTGTCGATTCCTGAGTTCACGTTCGATTTCAGCAACCGACTGACCCGTTTCTATGGCCGTGGAACTGGCCACCGCACGGATGATGCGCGAACCCAGCGGCAGTGAACTGGCCTGCTGTCGCAGCCGCTGAAGCTCTGGGTCGGTCTTGGTCATCAGGACATCGACGGAACAGTAATTCTGGCACCAGGGCAAGGCATTTCAATCATCCAGCGAACCGGGCGCATGGTCAGCCGAGGCCGAGCTGGCTCCGCACCTGATCCCAGGGCACAGCGGCGTCCGGGTTGTCGAGATGGGACGCCAAGCGCCGGTCGAGCTCCGCGCAGAGAGCAGGGTCGACCGACAACGCCCCATCCCTGTCCTGGTCCTCGAGGCTGTCCCAGAGGGCGATCGCCAGGGCCAGCCGCTCGCTCTGGTGGAGTTGGAGCGGGTCGGACATGGGCGCAAACGCCATCACACCTCAGGCAAGGAATCCATCGTAGGCACGCTTCCTGGCGTGGAGCAGGGTCCGGGGAAGGGCATGACATGACGCCAAGGCTTCTCCTTGGTCAGTGCCACCCCCCGTCACACCCCAGCCAGGATTCCCCCATGCCCCCACAGCCCTCCCCCAACTACGAGCGCCTCCGGCACGCCATCGCCCAGCGCATGCGCATGAGCCCCATCATCCAACCGCTCATGCTCTTGGAGCCGGCCTTGGGGGAGAAGCCCCCGGGGGCCTCAAAGATCCAGGCTGCCGATCAGCTCCTCGATCGAGCAGCCCACCTGGCCGGCCACGTCCTTGAGGATCTGCCGCAAGGTGCCAACCCTCAGGGGCTTGTGGGCCGGAATCGTGAGGTGCTGCTGCTGGCCGGCGGCATCTCGGGTCAACCGCATGTGACTGCCTGTCTGGCGAGTCACCGCGTAGCCATGGCGATGGAGGCGCTCGGCCAGGAGCTGGCCGTTGACGTCCCGCGGAATCCTCACAGGGCCAGCAGTTCCTGCCTCACGTGATGGAGGCGGATCAGGGGTGGCGCCTCGCCGGGATCGAAGTGGCAGACGACGGCGTCGCGGATCTCCCGGTGGAGCTCCTCAAGGGTGTCGGCCTCGGTGTGGATCGCGGCGGCAGCTGCACTGGCTCGGAAGGAGCCATCCTCCGCTTCCTCGACCACGAAAAGGATTTCCTGCATGACGCCCTCCAACGGCACCAGTCTGGCAGTGGTGGGCAGGATGCTGACTCTGTCTGGGCAGAGGGACTGGGGCGGCACAGCCACAGCTGGAGCCGGGTTGGCTGCAGCCGCCACGCGCCCTCACCAGAAGGGATCCCAGCAGGGGGTTCCGCCTGACGGGCCGCCCGAAACCAAACCTGGCCCAGGCGCTTGGGAGCCGCCACCATCGCCCCATGCCCCCGCACCCCTCCCCCACCTACAAGCGCCTCCGGCAGTACATCGCCAAGCGGATGCGCATGAGCCACATCTACCAACCGCTGATGCTGCTGGAACTGCTGGGCCGCCGCAGCCCAGCCCCGGCGCAGGACATCGCCCGGCGGATCCTGGGGAACGGATGGTGGGCCGCGTGCTCACCGGCAACGGCATCACCCGCCATGGCGATGAGCTCACCAGCCTGATGGGCGCGGAGGAGCTGAGCGACAGCGAGCGCGACGCGCTGCTGCAGCGGTGCCGCCAGCGGCTGGACGGGTTCCGCGAGCAACGGGGTGAGGAGGTGTACTGCTTCTCTACGAGAAGGCTTCGCCTACGCAGAAGCCTTCGGCTACGCCCATCGCTCCCGCCACCGCAGCCCGATCAGCGGTTCGGTGAAGGTCCGGGTGCTCACAAGGGCACGGGGCCGCTGCGAGTGACGGGCCGCCAGGCAGTTGCCCAGCCATCGGGAACCCCACTCAGCTGTCTCCAGGCGAATCAACGTAGGAACGTTTCCACATCAGGCCCATGAATGGGGTCTGTCCAACGGACGTTTCAGGTGCGCTGCTGCCAAAGCTTGGGATCCTGGCGGCCGTGAAGGGCGATCACCAGGATTTCATCGCCCTGCTCCCGGAAGTAGACGGCATAGGGAAAACGCTTCATGACGAGCCTGCGGATCTGCCCGTGAACCAAGGGGAAGGATCGGGGATCGCGGCGGATGCGCTCCACCGCAGCAGCGCAGACTTCAGCAAAGTCACGAGCCAACGCAGGCTCCCGCATGCCATACCAGCGCTGAGTCGCCAGAAGATCCTGCACCGCATCCGGCAGGAAGCGAACTGGGCGCATGGTCAGCCGAGGTCGAGCTGGCTCCGAACCTCATCCCAGGCCAGAGCCTCGTCCGGGTTGTCGAGATGGGTGGCCCAGCGCCGGTCGAGCTCCGCGCAGAGGGCAGGGTCGACCGGCAACGCCCCATCCCGGGCCTGGTCATCGAGGCTGTCCCACAGGGCGATCGCCAGGGCCAGCCGCTCGCTCTGCGGGAGTTGGAGAAGGTCAGACATGGGCGCAAACGCCATCACACCCCCAGGCAAGGAATCCATCGTAGGTACGCTTCCTGGAGTGAGGCGGGGTCCGGGGAAGGGCATGTCATGACGCCAATTCTTCTCCTCCTCCAGTGCCACCCCCGTGACGGCCCAGCCCGGTTTCCCCACCCCCGCTACCAGCCCGATAAGACCCTGCCCAGAATGGCGGCATGACCAGCGCCGCCGCGCCACCGATCGAGCAGCGCCTCCAGCGGATGGCGGCTGTGATCCGGCAAAGGATCCCAGGCGCCGAAGTGCGCTTGTTCGGCTCCCGGGCGCGTGGCACAGCGGGGCCGAAATCGGACATCGACCTGCTGATCACCGCACCGGATGACTGGCTTGAGGGCCACCACCGCTTCGAGGTGCTCAACCAGCTCTGGGACGAGCTGGCTCAGGCGGATGTGTCCCTCGATCTTCTGCTCTATTCGCAGCAGGAGTGCGTGGAGCGCCGCCACTGGCGCAGTCACGTGATCGGCAGGGCCTATCGGGAGGGGCGCTTGCTCGATGGTGCTCTCTGAGCCGGAAGGCCTGCTGAAGATCGCCACTGCCGACCTGGAGACGGCTGAGGCCAGCAGCGATCCCGCCGTGTTCCGGGAGGGTGCCTGGGGGTTCTGGCTTCAGCAGGCCGTGGAGAAGGCGTTGAAAGCCTGGCTGCTGCATCTGGACGTTGATGCGCCTCTCACCCATGATCTGCGTCGGCTGCTGCTGCTCCTCGCCGCAGCCGGTGAGAGCACGGCAGATCTGGAGCCGCTGGCTCAGCTCACCGTTTACGCCGTGCAATTCCGCTATGACGCTGATCCCACCCCTCTGGGGCTGGATCGAACGCACTACAACCGACAGGTGAAAGCGCTGCTGGTGCGTGTGAACGAACTGATCCTGCCAGGTTCTGACCGTGATCCCTGATGGGGTCTCCCATGCCCCCTCACCCCTCCCCCACCTACGAGCGCCTCCGCGAGTACATCGCCGAGCGGATGCGCATGAGCCACATCGACCAACCACTGATGCTGCTGGAACTGCTAGGCCGCAACAGCCCGGCCCCGGCGCAGGACATCGCCCGGCGGATCCTGGGAAACGGATCGTGGGCCGCGTGCTCACCAGCAACGGCATCCCCCGCTACGGCGATGGGCTCACCAGCCTGATCGGCGCGGAGGAACTGAGCGACAGCGAGCGCGACGCGCTGCTGCAGCTGTGCCGCCAGCGGCTGGACGGGTTCCGCGAGCAACGGGGTGAGGAGGTGATTCCATCGAGACGGCCCGCCTGAGGACACACCGCCCCACCCCGGCTACAACGAGGAAAGCCCTGTCTGAATCCGTGCCCTCCTACTGGTGGGTGAACCACAAGCAGACCTACCGGCAGGAGACCGACGGCGGCTACATCTGGTCGCCGAAGGCCAATGCCAACGGCGCCCGCAACGTGACCTACGACAACCTCAGCCGCTGCCAGCGGGGGGATGTGGTGTTCAGCTATGCGAATGGGCGGATCAGCCAGCTCGGCCTGGTGGAAATGGCGGCGATCACGGCACCCAAGCCGCCGGAGTTCGGCTCTGCGGGGGAGAACTGGAGCCAGGAGGGCTGGCTGGTGCGGGTGAACTGGCAGCCGCTGCGCCAGGCGCTGGTGCCGCAGACGTTCTTTGAGCTGTTGCAACCGTTGCTGCCGGAGCGCCATAGCCCGATCAGCACCAGCACAGGCCGGGGCAACCAGGGGGTGTACCTGGCCGGGCTGAGCGAAACCCTGGGGCTGCTGTTGCTCCAGCTGATCGAGGAGCACGCCGATCCGGCGGTGCGGGTGCACCTGGTGGTGTTGGCAGAGGAGGGGGAGTACACCGCCGCGCTGCTCGATGACATGCAACGGTTGCGGGAGGTGCCCAGCAGCACCGAGCGCGATGCGCTCACCAAAGCGCGGCTGGGGCAGGGGTTGTTTCGCCATCGGGTGTCGGAGATGGAGCCGACCTGCCGGGTCACGGGCCTGGCGCGGCAGGAGTTCCTGGTGGCCAGCCACATCAAGCCCTGGCGCGACTGCGACAACAGCGAACGGCTGAGCGGATCCAACGGCCTGCTGCTTTCACCCCATGTGGACAAGCTGTTTGATCGCCATTGGATCAGCTTCGATTCCAGCGGCGAACTGATCTGGCAGCACGAGGCGGCCGGGGAGGCGTTGCGCTGTTGGGGGATTGAAGGGGCGAATCTGATTCGACCCTTCAGCCGCGAGCAGGAGGCGTTCTTGCGTGCCCACCGGGAAGCCTTGAGGCACTGAAGCCGATGGGGTCAAGAGGCTTGGGTTGGTTAGGAGTTTGCGGAAAAACCGCCTGAGAAGTCGCGTTTTTCCCTCCTGAGACCTGGGCCGGAGCTCCTATCGGGCTGGTTTTCAGGGTTTCAGCGGCTCAGAGCTCCCCTTTTGGTGTGTTTTGCC
>NZ_JAYGID010000070.1:0-26253 GCF_034931685.1 Synechococcus sp. CCY9202 | reverse complement strand
ACCGCCGCCAGGGCTGCGGCACGGCGCAGCTGGGCGTCGTAGGCCTGCCGGCGCTGCGGATCACTGAGCACGGCATAGGCCTCCTGCAGCCGCTGAAACGCGGCCGCGGCCTCAGCCGCGGGCAGGGTGGTGGTGTCGGGGTGGAAACGCTTGCTGAGATTGCGAAAGGATTGCCGCAGGTCCTGGGCGCTGGCGCCCGGATCCAGCTGCAGCAAGGCGTAATGGCTCGGCGTGGGCAGGAGGCTGGAAGGGGTCGTCGGGCTGGGCATGGCCCCAGGGCTTGGCCGCGGCCGCCACGGGGCTGCCGCCAGGATGTGGGGGATCCTAGGGAGAACAGTCCTGGATCCTCCGCCGATGCCGAGCCGGCCCGATGCCCCCCCCCCGGAGGATGCCGCCCCGGAGGATGCCACGGCCAGTGCACCTGCCGATACCGCTGCCGGTCCGGCGCTGTGGCAGGCCCTGGGTTGGCAGCCCACGCCGCTGCAGCAGCAGCAGTTCTCAGCGCTCCAGGAGCAGCTGCGCCTCTGGAACGGCCGGCTCAACCTCACCCGCCTGGTGGAGGGCGAAGACTTCTGGATCGCCCAGGTGTTCGACAGCCTCTGGCCCTTCCTGCCGCTGCTTGAGGCCGAGGCGGTCGCTGCCACTGACGCTTCACCCCTGGAGCTGATCGACGTGGGCACCGGCGGCGGCTTCCCGGGGCTGGCGGTGGCGATCGCCCTGCCCCGGGCCCGTCTCACCCTGGTGGATTCGGTGGGCCGCAAGGTGGAAGCGGTCCGGGCCATGGCAACGGCCCTGGGCCTGGGCGAGCGGGTGAACCTGCGCTGCGAGCGCATCGAGAAGACGGGTCAGGCGGCCGCCTGCCGCGGTCGTTTCGACTGGGCGATGGCCCGGGCCGTCGCCAGCGCGCCGGTGGTGGCCGAATACCTGGTGCCGCTGCTGCGCCCCAGCGGCCAGGCCCTGCTCTACCGCGGCCAATGGAGCAACGACGATCAGGCCGCCCTGGATCGGGCCCTGGTGCCGCTGCGGGCCCGTTGCGCCCTGAGCCAAGCCCGTGACCTGCCGGCCAGCCGCGGCATCCGCCACGCCCTGATCCTGACCCCCACCGGCCCCTGCCCCCGCACCTATCCGCGGGCGGTGGGACTGCCCAGCAAGCAGCCCCTGGGTACGGCCATCGCCCGCTGACGGGATCAGGGAACCGCCAGACGCTTGGTTGGCTGCCCCCCGACCCGCTGACGCAACTGGCGCAGCAGCTCGGGAATCCGCGCGGCCCAGGGGCTCTTGCCCAACACCGCCTGAAGCTCCTGTTCGCTGACGGCGTGATCGAGCTGATCGGCGTTCTCCCCAGGAAACCAGTGGCTGCCGTTGCCCAGCAGCCCATAGCGAGCCCGGGCGAAGCTCTCCAGATCCCAGGCTTCGAGCAGCTCGTACAGCCACAGCAGCACCGGCAGATTGATCTGGCCGGGGGTATGGGTCCAGTCCGGCAGGCCCTGGAACGCGGTGGCCAGCCAGGCCGCACCCAGGCGCTCGCGTCGTGCCGCCTGCAGGCGCTCCAGAATGGGTGGCAGCAGCTCGCCGGCCCGGGGCAACAGCTGCACCGCCTCCAGATGGAGATCCAGATCGGCCGGCCCTGCCGCCCCCACACTGATCGTGTGCACGCCGGGGTCAGCGAGGCAGAAGAGATCGTTGAACACGATCGGATGCAGTGGTTCGCAGAGCTCCAGCAGACGCGGCGACGGACTGTGCAGATGGCCGCCCTTGTCGGTGGGACTGATCACGAACACCCCCATGTCGTGGGCACGGGCCCGATCGATGGCGGGGCGATTGTCCTGGCGGATGAAGTACCAGTGCAGGTTGACGTAATCAAACTGATCGCTCTCGATCGCCGCCAGGATCAGCGGCAAGGGCGCATGGGTGGAGAAGCCCACCGACCCGATCCGGCCCTGCTGCTGCCAGCGGCGCACCACCTCCAGGCAGCCGCCGGGCCGCAGGGTCTGATCGAGATGCTCGGGCAGGTTGATGCCATGCACCGCCAGCAGATCGATGCGGCCGGGGCTGTGGGGATCGTCCAGCCCGAGACGCTGGAAGCTGCGCTCCAGCTCGGTTTCAAAGGCAACCGGATCCTCAGCGGGGGGCACCTTGGTCTGCAGAAGCCGATGGGGATCGCTGACCGAACCGAGCAGATCGCCCAATTGACGTTCGGAGGTGCCGTAATGGCGTGCGGTTTCGATGTGGTGCAGGCCCGCTGCCGCCGCCGTCTCCAGGGTGGCGCGCAGATTGGCCTGGCTGGCCGCGGTGATCGCATCGGCCGGTAGATCGCTCCAGCTCTGCTGGAAGCGCATCCCCCCCAGCGACAGCACCGGCATCGCCAGCTCGGTGCGGCCGAAACGGCGGCTGGGGATCGGGGAGAAGACGCTCAAAGAGACGGCAGGTCAGGCGAGGAGCTCAGACGGTTGATGTCAGCCAAGCGAGGAAAGGCGGCGCGGCAGGGTCCGCTTCAGCCGGGAGGAGGAGGGAAGCCCCAGGGGCTGAATGTCCTGCTGCTCAAGCTCGGCTTCCAGGGCCGGCAACCGCTCGTAGGCCACCCAGTGAATGCAATCCACCGGACAGGTCTCGATCGCCTCCTGAATCCGTTCGGTGCTGTCACCATCCTGGCGAATGGCACGGGAACGGCCCCAGTTGGGTTCCACCACGAAGGTGTTGGTGGCCACGTGGGTGCAGTAGCGGCAGCCGATGCAGACCGCTTCATCGACCCACACCGCCTGCTGGCGCAGAGCACCACCCAGCACCGGCTCAAGGCCACTGGGGGGGTCGACCTCTGTGGAAGCGGTGCGGAAGGCGAGAGCCGGGTCGCTCACCCGTCCCAACGGGTCACGACCAGCTCGATGGAACCATCGACCTGACTGGTCTGCTCACTCACCTGGAACCCCTCTTCAGCGGTGGCGGCCAGGATGCTGCGCAGGGCATAGCGCTGCTGCAACTGAGCGAGGAAGCGCTCCACCGGAATCGGCTGCTTCCAGAGATCCAGATCCGTCACCAGTTCATAGCTGCCGGCCTCAGCATTCCAGCGGAAGCCGATATCAGCACCACTGCTCTGGGACACGGCCAGATCGGCCGTCACGGTCTGGCCGCGATAGCCACGGACCGGCCGCTCGCCCTCGGCCGGGGCATGGCCCAGATCGGTGAGGGCAGCAACCAGCGCCTGGCGGTCGCGCAGCTCGGTTTTGACAGTGCTGAAGTGAGACATGGTTGAGCTGAACGCAGATCAGGCGAAGGTGGAGCCGAGCTGTTCGAGGGACTGGGACTGGCTGGCGATGGCCCCCTGGGAGACCCCGGACTGAAAGGCCTCAGCCGTGGGGCGGCGCTGCTGCACCGAACCGAGGCGCGCCTCGATCCGCTCGGTGAGTTGCTGGCAGCCTTCACCCTGGATTCCTTCCACCGTCTCCTCGACCCGACCATCGGGCCGGATGCGGAAACGGATGGTCCGTTGTGCCATCCCAGATCCAAAAGGGTTGCTGGATGTTAGCGGTGATTCCGCTCAGCTGAGCAGGCCCTCCTCCACCAGGGTCTGCAGCCGTTCCAGCACATCCGGCTGCTCCAACTGCTCGAGGGCGATCCGCGCCTCGTCCCGCACGCTCGATTCACCGTCTTCGAGCATGGTGTGCAGCAGGGTCTGCACCACGTCCTGCTGGCGGGGTTCCACCAGTTCCGGATAGAGGCGACCCAGGGCCCAGGCGCTGTTGCTGCGCACGGCGGGTTCACTGTCGATCCGCAGGCTCTGCAGTAGCTGGGCCGCCGCGGGATCGGCCTTGGCTGGCCCTGTGCTGCCCGCGTCCGCCAGGGAACTGGCCGCCCAGAGCCGCACCGCCGCCACGTCCACCTGCAGGGCTCGGATCAGGGGATTGAGAATCGGCGCCTCGGGGTAATTGCCCAGACTCCAGGCCACCGCCTTGCGGACATAGCCGTTGTCGTCGCCGGAGAGCAGACCCAGCAGGGGCTCCACGGCCAGAGGATGGGGATTGCGCCCGAGGGCATAGACCGCACTCATGCGCACGATCGGGCAGCTGGCACCCAGCAGAGGCAGCAGCAGGGGGTTGGAGCGCGGATCGCGATGCTCACAGAAGATCCGCAGACCCTGCATGCGCTGGTCGTGGCTGCCCTGCAGCAGCTCCAGACCGGCATCGCATTCGGCCGCCACATCGAACGATTCCGGCCCGAGGCTGTCGAGCTCATCGAGCGGGTCACCGAGCAGTTCCTCCGCCAGCTCGCGGGCCAGCACATCCGGATCAAGGGCCAGCTCGGGCGGACTGAGCCACTGGGGGGGCGTGGCGCCAGGCTCGGCCTGAGGGTCACGCGGATCGGAGGGCTGATGGTCTTCGCTCATGGCGGCGGTCCCGTCGGCGAGGAGATCAGAGGAGCGGAGCCGGGGCCGCCATGTCCCCGGGCAACCAGATGCGCGCACTCACCGCGACCAGGGCCAGGCCGAAGAGCAGCACGATCGCCGCCGGCAGCAGGGTAGAGCGAAAAAATTGCACGGAATCCAGACTTTGCATCCCATTGTGACGGCCCAGGGTGACGGGCCTTGGTGGCGGCACACCCGAAGGCTGCCCCTAGGGTTCGCCCACTCGCCCCGCACTGATGGCGTCTGAACGGATGGCGTCTGAGCCGGCAGCGACCCCTGGCCCCGCGCAGCACCGAGAGACAGACGGCACCGTCCGCCGCCTCGTGGCCGTGAGCGCCGAGGGTGTGGCCAGCGGCGCCCCGTTGATGGTGGGCAGCAAGCTGCTGCAGGGCTGGCTCACCGCCAGCGGCGTCCCCCTGGCGCTGATCGGCCTGATTCCGCTGGCGGAACTGCCGTACACGCTGAAGCTGTTCTGGGCGCCCCTGCTCGACCGCTGGCCGATCCCCTGGCCCGACCGGCGGCGGGGCTGGCTGCTGCTGATGCAGGTGATGCTGGTGGCGGTGATCGCCGCCATGGCGCTGCTTCGGCCCAGCACCGACCCGGCCAGCCTCACGGCCATCGGCATCGCAGCGCTGGTACTGGCGATCTGCAGCGCCACCCAGGACATTGCCGTGGATGCCTACCGCACTGACCTGCTGCCGGAACACGAGCGCGGGCCGGGCGCTGCCGCAGCGGCTTTGGGCTACCGGGCCGCCATGCTGGCCATCGGCGCCGGAGGGTTTCTGCTGGCAGGCCGCTACGGCTGGCCCGCCGCGTTCCTGGCCGCCGCCGCACTGGTGGGGGCGGTGATTCCGTTCACGCTCACGGCACCGAAGCTCAGACCGGTGGATCATGCCGTGACCAGCCTGCGCCAGGCCGTGCTGGGCCCGGCGCGGGAGTTCGTGCGCCGGGCCGGACCAGGCCGCACCTGGCAACTGCTGCTGTTGGTGCTGCTCTACCGCTGGCCCGATGGCCTGCTGAGCGCCATGGCGATTCCCTTTCTGCAGCTGCGGGGCTTCAGCGAGGCGGAGATCGGCCTGGTGCAGGGCGGCTGGGCGATCGGCGCCACCATCGTGGGCACGGTGCTGGGCGGGGCCCTGTTCGCCTGGCTGGGCATGAACCGCTCCCTGTGGCTGTTCGCCCTGGCCGGAGCCCTGGGCAACCTCAGCTACTGGGCCCTGGCGCGCTTCGGCGGCGGCTTCGCCGGACTGATCGCGGCGGTGAGCCTGGAGAACGTCAGCGGCGGCATGGTGGGCGCCGTGTTCGTGGCTCTGCTGATGAGCCTCTGCAATCCGCGCTTTTCCGCCACCCAGTACGCCTTGCTTTCAGGCGTCTATGCCATGAGCCGCTCGATCCTCTCGGCACCGGCGGGCGTGGTGGCGGAGCGGGTGGGCTGGCCCGGTTTCTTCCTGTTCACGGTGGCGGCGGCCGTGCCGGCCTTTCTGCTGCTGGCGCGCCTGGCACCCTGGAACGAAGCGGAAGCTCGCGGCGCCTTCGATCCGGCCAAGGATCCCACCTGACCGGTCTGGACAGGCTGCTGACCTTCAGGCCGGCGTGAGGCGTCGGCGCAGCTGGCCGCAGGCCGCATCCTGATCCAGGCCCCGGCTGGCCCGCACACTCACGGCCACATGCCGCTCCTGCAACGCGCGCCGGAAGGCCTCCACCCGCTCAGGGCTGGGGCGCTGGAAGTCCTCCTCCTCAATCGGGTTGTAGGGAATCAGATTCACGTGGCTCTGGAACCCCCGCAGCCGCTGGGCCAGGGTCGCCGCCTGACGGGGGTGATCATTGAGACCACCGAGCAGGATGTATTCGAAACTCACCCGCCGGCCGGTGATCGCCACGTAGTGGCGGCAATCCTCCAGCAACGTCTCGATCGGGTAGGCATGGGCGGTGGGGATCAACTCCTCCCGCAGCCGCTGATCCGGTGCATGCAGGCTCACGGCCAAGGTGAACTGGGCCCGGCCCAAGCGCTCCAGAGCCCGTTCGGCCAGAGTCGGCAGCGTGCGCGGCACACCCACCGTGCTCACGGTGATCTGACGCTGGGCCATGCCCAGATCGCGGCAGAGACAATCGATGGCCGCCAGCACAGCGTCCGTGTTGAGCAGCGGTTCGCCCATGCCCATGAACACCACATGGCTGGGGCGCAGATCCATCGCCTGGCGCACACTCAGCACCTGATCCACGATCTCGTTCACGGCCAGGGAGCGTTGCAGGCCGCCCTTTCCCGTGGCGCAGAAGCGGCAGGCCATCGGGCAGCCCACCTGGCTGCTGACACACACCGTGAGGCGCCCCTCCGCCGGAATTCCAACGGTTTCCAGGCTGAGGCCGTCGGCGGTGCCCAGCAGCAATTTGGTGGTGCCGTCGCGGGCGACGCTGCGGTGCAGCTCGCTGGAGCGACCGATCCAGTCAGAGGAACCCTCTGGTGGCACGGCGGCCAGGCTGTCGCGCCAGGCCTTCGGCAGCGCCGAGACATCCGAGAGACGCCGGGCTCCCTTGGCATAGATCCAGTCGTGCAGCTGCCGGCCACGGAAGGCTGGCTGGCCCTGGGATTGCGCCCACGACTCCAGCTCCGCCAGCCCCATCCCCAGCAGAGGCACAGCCGCCGAGCTCGCCATCAGGGGGTCACCAGCAGCCCATGCCCCAGAAACCATTCCACACCCAGCAATGCCATGAAACCGAGCATGGCGAGGCGGCCATGCAGCCTCTCGTTATGGGTGTGAAAGCCGAAGCGCGGCAATCGACGCTGGGGAACCGGAGTGGCGGTGGCGGTCATGGCGAAAGCAGCAGAACGTCAGAACGGCAGTCCGGCGCCGACCGCAGGGGGGTGCGGAAGATCGACGCCGGATCCAGACCTCAATCGTCGCTCAGCAGGCCCTCCTCCTGCAGACCCTCGACGGCATCGGGGTCAGGGATCAACTCCTCCTGCAGGCCATCGTCTGCCCCGGGGCGCGTGAAGGCGGCATAACTGCTGCCCTCGATGCCATGACGGCTGCGGGTGGCTTCGAGATCCGCATCGGAGGGATCGTCGAGCACCGCGGTGGAACTGGCCGGTGAGGGGAGTTCCACCGTGTAATCGGGGCGGAGGTTCTGCATGCGGCGGTAGCTGGCGTTCTCCTCCTCAAGGATGTCGGGATGGGGGCCCGCCTCAGCGCGCAGCTCCTCTTCGAAGCCGCCGAAGCCGGTGCCCGCAGGGATCAGGCGACCGATGATCACGTTCTCCTTGAGTCCCCGCAGCCAGTCGCTCTTGCCCTCGATCGCCGCCTCGGTCAGCACCCGGGTGGTTTCCTGGAAGGAGGCCGCCGAGATGAAGCTGTCGGTGTTGAGCGAGGCCTTGGTGATCCCCAGCAGCACCGGTGTGAACTCGGAAGGAGCACCCCCGGTGATCGCCATGGCCGAATTGACCTGCTCCACCTGACGCAACTCGATCAGTTCGCCGGGCAGCAGGGTGGTATCGCCCGCGTCCTCGATCCGCACCTTGCTGGTCATCTGCCGCACGATCACCTCGATGTGCTTGTCATCGATCGAGACGCCCTGGCTCTTGTAGACGTTCTGCACTTCCTGCACCATGCGGTATTGCAGTTGTGAGATCGCCTCCTGAGCCGCCTCCATGGTGGGTTTGCGGCTGCGGCGATCTTCGAAGAAGCACTCCAGCAGCTCGTGGGGGTTGATCGGACCATCGGTGAGCAGCTCACCGGCCGTCACCTGCTGGCCATCGCTGACCATCACGTTGCGGCCCAGCAGGATCGGGTACTCGGTGATGGCGTCATCGGCCTCGATCACCGACACCGTGATCGAATCATCGTCGTCACCCTGCTTGATCTGAACCGTGCCGTTCTTGCGGCAGAGCACGGCGGAATCCCGCGGGCGCCGCGCCTCGAGCAATTCTTCGATCCGCGGCAGACCCTGCACGATGTCGCCGGTCTTCTGACGTTCGAACACCAGCAGGGCAAGGCCGTCCCCACGCTGCACCAGCTCACCGTCACGCACGTGCAGCACCGAATCGGGCGAGACCATGTAGGGACGCCCCAGACGGATGGTCACAACGCCGCCCTCGATCTCCTCCACCTGGCCGCAG
Source organism: Synechococcus sp. CCY9202 (assembly GCF_034931685.1). Classification (NCBI taxonomy): domain Bacteria; kingdom Bacillati; phylum Cyanobacteriota; class Cyanophyceae; order Synechococcales; family Synechococcaceae; genus Synechococcus; species Synechococcus sp. CCY9202. Next base: position 17,740 of record NZ_JAYGID010000070.1, on the reverse strand, counting down.
CAGGGAGCAACGAGGCCCTCAGCCAGAACATCGCCATCCACAACCCGCTGTCCAATGGCCACCTGGGGAGCAGCGGACCCGAGGGGGATGGAATGGGTGTCGCCTTCGCGCTCCACGATCAAGCGACGCACCGGCTCGTCAGCCTGCAGTTCAGGCAGCTGGACCACGCCGTCGTACTTGCAGAGGATCTGGGTGGTTGCCACCACATCACCGCTCTTGACAGAATCGCCGTCCTGCACCTGCAGCTCAGTGTGGGTGGAGCCATGGCTGGCATCTGACAGGGTGTCGCGGCGGACCAGCAGGGATTCGAGAATCACCAGCTGCAGCCGTTCGATCGTCTTGGCCCGTTTGTCGGGCACAACCTCCACGTCCACCGTCATCTGGGGTGTCGTGTCGAAGGTGTCGAGAATCAGCTGGGTGCGCAGCAACTCCACACCCTCGACGCTCTTGATCAACTCACCATCCTTGAAGGTGAGACGTTGCGTGGCCTTGAGCCCCAGGGAGGGACCACCACTCTGCTTGACCGAGCCAAGATCGGGCAGATGGGCCTCATCAGGGATGGTGTATTCCTCCACCGGACGAAGCAGCAGGGCGCCACCCTCAGGCGTATCGACCGTCTCGACAAACACCATGGCCTCGGCCTTGAGGGACGGTGCAATCTCTTCGCCAGGATTGACCAGTTTGCCCTCGCCGAAACGGCTGAGCACTTTGCTGTCGGACACCAGATGCAGGGTGCCGGAGCGAACAATGATCTCCCGCAGAATGTCGTTCTTCTGCGTCACCGTTACAATACCGGCGGTCTGGCTGAAGATGTCCTTGACCACCTCCGTTCCAGCTTCGATCCACTGGCCGTCTTCAATCATCAACAAGGAGATGTCTTTGTTGATTTCATGGGTCTCCTGCGGGATCCACAGCAGCGTGCCACCCTTGCTCACCTCATAGCCATTCTTGGCACTGCGAGCCTTCTTGATCGACAGGCCGGGGGCATACTTCACCAGGCCGCCGGTCTGGGTGCGGAATCGGTCATCCGCCAGCTCGGCAATCACCTCACCGGCACCGATCTTGCTGCCAGGAGCTGTCTTGAGCAGATAGCGGCTGTTGTCCTTGCCATCGAGATACCAGGTTTCACCCGAGTGGTTGGACTCACCAACCAGCTTGCAGTCGCGCAGGGTGAGGCTGGCCGTCACAATCTGCACTTCACGGGAATCTCCAGCCGACTCCCGCAGCCGCACGGCACCGCCGTACTCACTGACCAGACGACTCTCCGCCAGCACCTCACCTGTCACCACCGGCTTGACACCCTGAACCACCGGCTGGGCATTGGGAGGAAGGTTATAGACATCACCACTGAACACCCAGAGCCGACCCAGGCGGGTGGCCTTGAGGGTGATGTTTCCCTGGCGGTCAGTGACCTCCTTGGGCTGAATCACATCCTCGTAACGCACCTGGCCGGCCAGGTCGCAGATCACATCCTTGGTGGCCTTCTCGACGCTCTTCTTGGTGGTGGCACCGGAAGAGATCTGGGCCAGCATCGTGTCGGCGGGGGTGACGGCGCCATCGGCAACGAACAGCAGCGAACCGCTGCTGATGTCCAGCTTCTGAACTTTGCCCTTGCCCGTCGGTTTCACCGTCAGGGTGAAATCGGTTTCGGCAATCTGCGCTTCGACGCCGTGGGGCGTGCGGAACCCACGCACGCGCGCTTTGGATCCGAACTCGACCACACCCTCCACCAATGAGCGCACCACGCCGGTTTCAGCGGTGGACACACCACCGGTGTGGAACGTCCGCATCGTGAGCTGGGTGCCCGGCTCACCAATCGACTGGGCCGCGATGATGCCGACGGCTTCACCCAGGTCGACCAGTTCGTTGTGCGCCAGGGCCCAGCCATAGCACTTGCGGCAGACAGAACGTGAGGCTTCACAGGTGAGCGGCGAACGCACCACCACGGAGCGCACCCCCGCAGCCTCGATCCGCTTCGAGGTCGGAGGATCGATTTCACCATCGCGATCCACCAGAATCTCACCATTGGCATCCACCACCGGCTCCCCGGCGAGGCGACCCGTGAGCTTGGGACCGAAGCGGCCCTTCTCATCGGCCTCAATCACGATCCCGCGGGTGGTTCCGCAATCGTCTTCCCGGACAATCACATCCTGGGCCACATCCACCAGACGGCGGGTGAGATAGCCGGAATCTGCGGTGCGCAGGGCCGTATCCACCAGACCCTTGCGGGCCCCGTAGGAGGAGATCACATATTCGGTGACCGTGAGCCCCTCACGGAAGTTGGTGCGGATCGGCAGGTCGATGATCTCCCCCTGGGGGTTGGCCATCAGGCCGCGCATGCCGACCAACTGACGCACCTGGGACATGTTGCCCCGGGCGCCGGAGTTGGCCATCATCCACACCGAATTGAGCGGATGATTCTCATCGAAGTTCCGCTTGACGGAGTTGACGAGACGCTCGTTGGTTTCGGTCCAGGTGTCGATCACCTTGGTGTGACGCTCCACCTCGGTGATCTCACCCAGGCGATAGCGCTCCTCTGTTTCGGTGATCTGCTGCTCTGCCTCTCGCAGCAGCTGCGGCTTGTCGTCCGGAACCTGCAGGTCGTCGACCGAGATCGACACGGCGGCCTGGGTGGCGTAGTGGAAACCAAGGTCCTTGAGCTCGTCGGCCATAGCCGCCGTAGCGGCGGTGCCATGGTTCTTGTAGGCCCAGGCCACCAGGTTGCGGAGGGCCTTCTTGTCTATCACGCGGTTGCGGAACGGCGGCGCCATCTTGCTCAGCGGCGCGTTGCGGCCCTCGGCTGTGAGGGTGGGCTCAACAACCGCAGCGGCTTTGGCCTTGGATTTGCTGGATTTGGACGAGGTGGCGGTCATGGCAGCGCGCGCTGGAGAAAAACGAAAAGAGAAAGAAAGACTGTTCTGCTCTGCCGAAACTCAGGCGGCAGCCACCGCATCGATGATGGTGTGATTGATCACAACACGACCCACCGTGGTGAGCAGATAGCGGCTGATCAAGGCGCCGTCTTCATCGAAACGATCGCGGCGATACTTCCACTGCTCGATGCGGGTCCCGTCGCTGAGGGTCTCCTCCTGCAAGGGAGCGCTCTCCTCATCGTCGCTCTCCACCTCACCGGAGAACCGCACCCAGACCCAGTCATGCAGGGTGAGGTGCTTCTCCTCAAAAGCGGCAATCACATCGTCGAGGCTGGCGAAGCTGCGGCGGCGATCGCCAAACGCAGGCTTGTCGTAGTCGGGCTTGACGGCCGTGAGGTAGTAGGCGCCGAGCACCATGTCCTGGGAGGGGGTGATGATCGGCTCACCCGTGGCCGGCGAGAGGATGTTGTTGCTTGCCAGCATCAACATGCGAGCTTCCGTCTGGGCCTCAATCGCCAGGGGCACGTGCACGGCCATCTGGTCACCGTCAAAGTCGGCGTTGAAGGCGGGGCAGACCAGCGGGTGCAACTGAATCGCACGCCCATCGACCAGCTTCGGCTCGAAGGCCTGAATGCCGAGACGGTGCAGCGTCGGGGCCCGGTTGAGCAGGATCGGATGGCCTTCAATCACCTCCTGAAGCACCTGCATCACCTCATCATCGGCACGCGCAATCAGCTTCTTGGCGGCCTTGATGTTGTTGACGATGTTCTGACGGATCAGGCGATGGATCACGAAGGGCTGAAACAGCTCGATCGCCATCTCCTTGGGCAGACCGCACTGATGCATCTTGAGCTTGGGGCCCACCACAATCACGGAACGACCGGAGTAGTCGACCCGCTTGCCGAGCAGGTTCTGACGGAAGCGGCCCTGCTTGCCCTCGATGATGTCGCTCAGCGACTTCAGGGCACGGTTGTTGGCCCCCACCACGGTGCGGCCTCGGCGGCCGTTATCGATCAGAGCATCAACGGCTTCCTGCAGCATCCGCTTTTCATTGCGGACGATGATCTCAGGAGCCAGGATCTCCTGCAGACGGCCTAACCGGTTGTTGCGGTTGATGACGCGACGATAGAGATCGTTCAGGTCGGAGGTAGCAAAGCGACCCCCATCGAGCTGCACCATCGGACGCAGATCGGGCGGGATCACTGGGATCACATCCAGCACCATCCAGTCGGGCTTGGCACCGGTGGCGATGAAGTTGTCGATCACCCGCAGGCGCTTGATCAGTTTGGCCCGCTTCTGACCCTTGCTGGCGGCGATATCCTCGCGCAGCTGCTCAGCGATCACGGGCAGATCAAGGTCTTCGAGCAGTTGCTTGAGGGCCTCGGCGCCGATCCCCACCTGGGGCTCGTTCTCGATCTCCGAATCCTCGGCGTAAATCTGATCTTCGATTTCAAGCCACTCATCCTCGGTGAGTAACTGCTTGTAGGTGAGATCCTTGTGATCGCCCTTGTCGAGCACCACGTAGCAGTTGAAGTAGACGATCTGCTCCACATCCCGCAGGGGCATGTCGAGCAGAATCGCCACGTAGCTGGGGATTCCCTTCAAATACCACACATGCGAGACAGGAGCCGCCAGCTTGATGAAGCCCATGCGATGACGCCGCACGCGGCTCTCGGTCACCTCGACACCGCAACGCTCGCAGACGATGCCGCGGTGCCGCACGCGCTTGTACTTGCCGCAGTGACACTCCCAGTCCTTCGACGGGCCGAAGATCTTCTCGCAGAACAAGCCGTCCATCTCCGGCTTGAGCGTGCGGTAGTTGATCGTTTCCGGCTTGGTCACCTCACCCACCACCTGACCGTTGGGCAGCGTGCGCTGCCCCCACTGCATGATCCGCTCGGGGGAAGCGAGCGTGATCTTGACGTAGTCGAAGTGATTCTCGGTGCGGAGGTTGCTGTTGGACATGGGCTTGGAGCGCGCGGAGGTCGAAGGGAACGGAACGGATCAGCGATCAGTCGTCGTCGTAGTCCGCGACGCCGAGGGATTCGTAGGTGGGACGGCTGGGGGTGCTGCGGCGTGGATTGACGTCCTGCATCAGATCCACCTCCTCACCGGCATCGGTGTAGACGGCGATGTCGAGCCCCAGGGACTGGAGTTCGCGCATCAGCACCTTGAACGACTCGGGCGTGCCAGGCCGGGGGATCGGCTTGCCCTTGACGATGGCGTTGAGGGCCTCGTTGCGGCCCTGCATGTCGTCGGACTTGACAGTGAGCAGTTCCTGCAGGGTGTAGGCGGCGCCGTAGGCCTCCAGGGCCCAGACCTCCATCTCGCCAAGGCGCTGGCCACCCTGCTGCGCCTTGCCGCCCAGGGGCTGCTGGGTCACCAGGGAGTAAGGGCCGGTCGAACGGGCGTGGATCTTGTCATCGACCAGGTGGACCAGCTTGAGAATATGGGCGAAGCCCACCGTGACCGGCTGATCAAACGGCTCGCCGGTGCGGCCATCGACCAGCTGGATCTTGCCGGGGTTCTCAGGGTCGTAGACCCAATCCTTGCCTGGAAGCGCCTTCGCCGTTTCCAGGAAGGCCTGCACGGTCTGCTTCGACATCTCGGGGCCGTGCATCTCATCAAAGGGCACCACCTTCACCCGTGACTCCAGGTGGGACGCCGCCCAGCCCATCAGGCACTCGAACACCTGACCGACGTTCATCCGGCTCGGCACACCCAGGGGGTTGAGCACGATGTCGATCGGCGTGCCATCGGGCAGGTAGGGCATATCTTCCCGCGGCAGGATGCGGCTGATGATGCCCTTGTTGCCGTGGCGGCCGGCCATCTTGTCGCCCACCTGGATCTTGCGGCGCTGCGCCACATAGACCCGCACCACCATGTTGGCGCCCGGCGGCAGTTCATCACCCTGCTCCCGGGTGTAGATGCGCACGTCAACGACGCGGCCGCGCTCGGTGCTGGGCACCCGCAGGGAGTTGTCGCGCACATCACGGGCTTTCTCGCCAAAGATGGCGCGCAGTAGTTTCTCCTCGGGGGGCTGATCGGATTCGCCCTTGGGCGTCACCTTGCCCACCAGGATGTCGCCACTCTCGACGTAGGCACCGATGCGGATGATGCCCATCTCATCGAGGTTGCCGAGGCTCTCCTCGGCAACATTGGGAATCTCGCGGGTGATTTCCTCGGGACCGAGCTTGGTCTGGCGAGCTTCAATCTCGTACTTCTCGATGTGCACCGAGGTGTAGAGATCTTCCTGCACGAGGCGATCACTCACCAGGATGGCATCCTCGTAGTTGTATCCCTCCCAGGGCATGTAAGCGATCAACACATTCTGACCCAGGGCGATTTCACCGCCTTCGCAGGCCGATCCATCGGCCAGCACCTGACCGGCAATCACCGGATCGCCCAACTTCACAATCGGCCGCTGGTTGAGGCAGGTGTCCTGGTTGGAACGCTGGTATTTCTGCAGATAGTGGGTGTGATCCACACCGAATTCATCGCGGATCACGATCGCAGTGGCATCCACGAACGAAACCGTGCCATTCACCTTGGTGATCGGCACCATGCCGGAGTCGCGGGCCACCTGCGTTTCCAGACCGGTGCCCACCAAGGGGCGCTCCGGACGCAGCAGCGGCACGGCCTGCCGTTGCATGTTCGAACCCATCAGGGCACGGTTGGCGTCGTCGTGCTCGAGGAAGGGAATCAACGAGGTGGCGACCGAAATCACCTGCACCGGCGAAAGCTGGACATAGTCCACCTGCTCGGGAGGCACCTTTTCAAAGTCCTGGCGGTAGCGCACCGGCACCAGTTCGGCGGTGATCAGACCGGTGGAGTCGGTCGGAACATCGCCAGGGGCAACGCGGCACTCATCCTCGAGGTCGGCGGAGAGGTAGATCGGATCGCCCTGCTTGAGCACGATGCCCTCTTCCACCTTCCAGAAAGGCGTTTCGATGAAGCCGTACTCATTCACCCGGGCGTGGGTGGCGAGCGAGCCGATCAGGCCGGCATTCGGGCCTTCCGGCGTTTCGATCGGACAGATGCGGCCGTAGTGAGAAGGGTGAATGTCGCGTACGGCGAAACCGGCCCGCTCCCGGGTGAGGCCCCCTGGACCGAGGGCGCTGATGCGCCGCTTGTGGGTGAGCTCCGCCAGGGGATTGGTCTGATCCATGAACTGGCTCAGCTGACTGGAGCCGAAGAACTCCTTGATCGCCGCCACCAGGGGCTTGGGGTTCACCAGCTGGGCCGGGGTGAGCGATTCGGTCTCACCGACCGTCATGCGTTCCTTGATGATCCGCTCCAGGCGGTTGAGGCCCACACGCACCTGGTTCTGCAGGAGCTCACCCACCGAGCGCACCCGGCGATTGCCGAGGTGATCGATGTCGTCAAGGCTGGCGCCACCGACATCAAGTTCCAGGTTGATCAGGTAATCGATCGTGCTGAGCACATCCTCGGGCGTGAGGGTGCGAGTCGCATCAGGAATCGTGAGGCGGAGTTTCTTGTTGATCTTGTAGCGACCGACCCGGCCGAGGTCGTAGCGCTTCGGATCGAAGAAACGGCTGTGCAGCAGCTGCTGACCGCCGCTGACGGAGGGGGGCTCACCGGGCCGCAGCTTCTTGTAGAGCTCCAGCAGGGCCTGATCTTCCGAGGCGATGCCCTCGTCGTTGGCCGCCTCGATCGACTTCTGGTAATACTCCGGGTGCCGCAGCTTGTCGAGCACATCGTTGTCCGACAGGCCGATGGCACGCATCAGCACGTGGGCGTTGATCTTGCGGGTCTTGTCGACACGCACGTGCAGCAGGTCGTTCTTGTCGGTCTCGAACTTCAGCCAGGCACCGCGGTTGGGGATCAGGCTGGCGTTGAAGGTCTTGCGGCCGTTCTTGTCCTGCTCATCCTTGAAATAGACCCCGGGCGACCGCACGATCTGGTTGACGATCACGCGCTCAGCGCCATTGATGATGAACGTGCCACGCTCGGTCATCAGAGGCAGTTCACCGATGAACACCTCCTGCTCCTTGATCTCGCCGGTCTCCTTATTGACCAGGCGGCAGGTCACATACATCTGTGACGCGAAGGTGGCGTCGCGGCGCTTGGCCTCCTCGACGTCGTGGCGCGGACGCTTGAGTCGGTACTCGCTACCGATGAAGTGAAGCTCCAGCTTGCCGGTGTAATCGGTGATCGGAGAGAAGCTCTCGAGCTCTTCGATCAGCCCCTTCTCCAGGAACCATTTGAAGCTCGCCCGCTGTACCTCCACCAGATCAGGGAGATAAGTGGCGGTCTTGGCGACCTGGATCGCGCTGCTCATGCGGTGGACCTGCAGGAACGGTGGGGTAGAAGATGGGCTCGGTGGAACGGCCAACGGCTGTGGACGCCGTTGGAGGATTGCCACCGATTGGGCTTGAGGGGTTGGGGTGCAGCTGAGGCCGGTGAGCCAGTGCTGGAGAATTCCGACATGCGAACAGCCGCTCCTGGGTCCAGGAACGGCCGCCGCTGCCGGCTCTCTTTACGGGACTCGCTTCACGGCTGCAGGCGTCGGCAAAGGAGCGCTTCCGCTACCAAGGCAATAAAAAATCATACACTGTCAAGCCCAAGTCCAAACAAGCGTGCTGCGTTGGCACTGCTGGTCTGGGCCACCTGCTCGAGGCTCTCGCCCCTGAGCTCGGCAACCCTGGCGGCCACGGCCGCCACGAAGGCGGGTTCGTTCCGCTTGCCTCGCCTTGGCACGGGGGCCAGGAACGGACAATCGGTCTCGACCAGAAAACGATCGGCGGGCACCGCCCGAGCGCAGGCATGGGTGGCTTCGGCCTTGGGGAAGGTGACCGTGCCGCTGAAGCTGATGAACAGACCGAGCTCCAGAAAACCGGCCATCTCCTCAGGGGTTCCGCCCCAGCAGTGCATCACCCCACGGGGGCAACGCTGATCGGAGGCGCGATCGCGCAACAGATCGAGCATGGGCTCGGCCGCATCACGGCAGTGGATGATCACCGGCAGATCCAGCTCCACCGCCAGGTCCAGCTGGGGTACAAGAACCGCCAGCTGCTCGTCGAGATTCCGGACCCGGAACAGATCCAGACCCAGTTCGCCGATGGCCACAACCCGGGGATCGTCGATGGCGGCCTGACGCAGCACCCTGGCGGTATCGGACTGCCAGTGCTCCGTATCCAGAGGATGGACACCCACGGAATAGCGGAGCTCGGGGAAACGGTCCGCCAAGGCACGGATCGCCGGGATCTCCGAGGGCTCAACGCAGGCATGGACCAGGCGCCGAACTCCGGCGTCACGCCAGCGCTGGGCCACGAGATCGATGTCGTCGTCGAAGTTTCGAAAAACGATGTGGCAATGGCTATCGACCAGGGTCGCCGGCATGGGGCCTTGCAGAGGGACTGGGGTGATCGACCGGAAACGGCCGGATCAGCCGACAGCAGCGGCAGGCTCGATCGCCTTCTTGACAGCGGCGCTGATGCGCGACTTCTGATGGGCACCGGTGTTGCGGTGCAGCACACCACACTTCACGGCCTTGTCGATCTTGCTGAAGGCGGCGTTCATGCTGGTCTGAACCACGTCCTTGGCCTGATCGCCCGGCTCCTGCGCATAGCTGCTGCAGGCGGTGAAGCAGCGCTTCATCAGGGTCCGCAGAGCCGACTTGTAGGTGCGGTTCCGCTGGCGGTTGCGCTCCGCGATCTCGATGCGCTTCTTCGACGACTTGTTATTGGCCACAGGCGTACTGGCGCGGATTCGGCAAACGAGGATCCTACCGTTCGGCCCATCACCCCCCCGACGAGCCGAGCACTAGCGTGCTTACAACCTCTGCAGCGCCGGTCCTCCGCGCCTCCGCCCCGTGGTTGCCTCCGCCCCTGCCGCCGCCCCCGACCGCGCCCAAGGTCCGTTGCGACTGACGGTGCTCCACGATGCGACGGCGGCGCGGGAGCGGCTGGAGGCGATCGCCGAACGCACCAGCGGCAGCCGCCTGCTGCAGGAACAGCAGCGGGTGGAAGAAATCCTCGAGCAGGTGCGCCGCCAGGGCGACCAGGCGCTGCTGGAGCTGACCGAACGCTTCGATGGCATCCGCCCCGACCCGCTGCGGATTGCGCCGGAGCGCCTGGCGCAGGCCTGGCAGGAATGCCCGAGCCAGCTGCAGGACGCGCTCACCCTGGCGCACCAGCGCATCCTCGCTTTCCACGAGCGCCAGAAGCCAGAGGATCTGGCCGTGACCGGCCCCCACGGCGAGCAGCTCGGGCGCCGCTGGCGACCGGTCGAGCGGGCAGGGCTGTACGTGCCCGGCGGGCGGGCCTCCTACCCCAGCACCGTGCTGATGAACGCCGTGCCGGCTCGGGTTGCCGGCGTGGAGCGGCTTGTGATGGTGACCCCACCGGGCCCCGGCGGCGAACCGAACGCCACCGTGCTCGCCGCGGCCCATCTGGCTGGGGTGACGGAGGTGTATCGGATCGGCGGCGCCCAGGCCGTGGCGGCCCTGGCCTACGGCACCGAAACGATCCCCCGGGTGGATGTGATCAGCGGCCCGGGCAATCTCTACGTGACCCTGGCCAAGAAGGCGGTCTACGGGCGGGTCTCGATCGATTCGCTGGCCGGCCCCAGCGAGGTGCTGGTGATCGCCGATCACACCGCCCGAGCCGAGCAGGTGGCCGCCGATCTGATGGCCCAGGCCGAACACGATCCCCTGGCCGCCGCCATCCTGCTCACCACCAGCGCCGAACTGGCCGCGGCCATGCCGGCGGCCCTGGAGGCCCAGCTGGCTGGCCACCCGCGGGCCGCCATCACCCGCAGCGCCCTGGAAGACTGGGGTCTGATCGTGCTCTGCGCCGATCTCGAGGAGGCGGCGGCCCTGAGTGATCGCTTCGCGCCGGAGCACCTGGAGCTGCTGGTCCACGACCCCCAGTCCCTCGCCAATCGGATCCGCCATGCCGGCGCCATCTTCCTGGGTCCCTGGAGCCCCGAAGCCGTTGGCGATTACCTGGCCGGTCCCAACCACACCCTGCCCACCTCCGGCACCGCCCGCTTCGCCGGTGCCCTGAGCGTGGAGACCTTCCTGCGCCACACCAGCCTGATCCACTTCAACCGCGCAGCACTGGAGGCCACGGGCGCGGCGGTGATCACCCTGGCCGAAAGCGAGGGCCTGCATAGCCATGCCGAGTCGGTGCGGCGGCGACTGGGCTGAGCCCCTGGGCGCCGCCGCAGGCCCGAGGCTTCAGCGCTTCACCAGATCCCGCACACCGGGCACGCCATCGACGATCTCGCCCACCAGCACCTGATCGGTGAGGTTCACGAACAGGCCGTTCTCGAGCACGCCAGGCAGGTTGTTGATCTCCCTCTCGAGACCGAGCGGATCGGTGATCCCGCCGGCAAACGCCGCATCGAGCACGAGATTGCCCTGATCGGTCACCACCGGCCCGGCCTTGCGGACGGCCATGCGCAACTCCGCTGTGGCTCCCAGCGTGATCAGCTCAGCCTGGACCTGCCGCCAGGCACCAGGCAGCACCTCCACCGGCAGCAGAAAGCCCAGGTTGAGGGTCTCCACCAACTTGGTGGCATCCACCACCACCACGAAGCGATCGGCACGGCGGGCCACCAGTTTCTCCTGCACGTGACAGGCACCACCACCCTTGATCAGCTGGAAGGAGGGATCGACCTCGTCGGCTCCGTCGATCGCCAGATCGATGCGCTCGATCGCATTGAGGCTTCTGAGCGGAATCCCCAGTTCCGCCGCCAGCACCTCGCCCTGGAACGACGTGGTCACCCCCACGATGTCCCTCAGCTCACCCTGCTGGAGCTTGGCTCCAAGGGCTCGGATCATCAGGGCTGCGGTGGAACCGGAACCCAGCCCCAGCACCATGCCGTCCTGGATCTGCTCGACTGCAGCCTCAGCCACGGCCTGCTTCATGCGGTCCTGCAGATCGGCCATGCCCTATGCAATCGGAGGGCCGTGACCGTAGCAATGGACCCAACGGAAGCCTGCAGGAAGCCCCTCAGCCAGCCATCGGCAGGGCGGCCGGACGGATCGAGAGCTTGAGCTCCCGCTGTCCCCGCAGCACCTTGAGGGGAAGCGGCTCGCCCACGGCGGCATGTTCCACCAGCTGCAGCAGCACCGACGGGCTGGCGATCGCCTGCTCACCGGCCGCCACCACCAGATCGCCGCGATGCAGGCCGGCCGCCTCCGCCGGACTGTCCGGCAGCACCCGCTGCACCAGGGCACCATCCCGTTCGGGCAACTGCACCAGGGCATCGGGATCGCGATTGTTCTCGCGGGCCCTCCGGGCCGTGAGCGGCACCAACTGCAGACCCAGATAGGGGTGCACGACCTGGCCACCGCCGGCCAGCTGGTCCGACACCCGCTTGGCCAGGTTGATCGGGATGGCGAAGCCCAGGCCAGCGCCCGGTCCGGAACGCACCAGGGTGTTGATGCCGATCACCTCACCGGCGGCGTTGATCAGCGGACCACCGGAGTTGCCGGGGTTGATGGCGGCGTCGGTCTGGATCAGATCGAGGCGCTTGTCGGCAAAACCGAGGCTGTTGATGTCGCGGTGCAGGCTGCTGACAATCCCAAGAGTCACGGTGCGCTCCAGGCCATAGGGGCTTCCCAGCGCAATGGCCCAGTCGCCCACCTCCAGGGCCTCGGAATCCCCCAGAGGGGCCGCCTGCAGCCCGCCACCGCGGGCGATCCGCACCAGGGCCAGATCGGTGACCGGATCGGTGCCCACCACGGTGGCGTCCAGCTGGCGACCGCTGGCCAGGGTGACCTCCACCGCATCGACCTGGTCCACCACGTGGGCGTTGGTGAGCACGAGGCCCTGGGAGGCCTCGATCACCACGCCGGAGCCCTGGCCCCGTTCACGCATGCTGCCGGCAGGGTCGCCGAACAGTTCCCGCAGAAACGGATCGAGCAGGGCCGGATCAAAGGGCTGGCGCGCCACGGTGCGCTCGGTATCGATCCGGACCACCGCCGGAGCCACGCGGCGGGCTGCCTCCGCCACGAAGCTGTGGGGAGTCGGCTGGGGGGCTGAAACCGCCAGGGTCTCGGAAGCCAGAGGGGCTGGCTCCAGCGACCAGGCTGGTGCGAGCGGCAGCAGCAGAGCCGCCAGCAGCACCAGCATCGCCAGCAGGGGCTGCCTCCATCGAGGCAAGCAGGGACCCGGCGCACGCGACGTGGGCGTCACAAAGCGTTCCAGCGTGGACAGACGGTGGGAAGCAAGCATCAGCCGACCCTAGGCACCACCGCCGGCGCCCAGCGCAGCAAGCGCTGCCGCAGGCCGGTCGGAGAGAGCGTGAGCAGCCTCCCGCCCGGGTCCTGAGCCCGGCCCTGAGGGCAGGCCTGCACCGCCGGGAAGGAGCAGAGGCTGGACGGACAGCCCAGCAGCGGCACCGCCGCACGACCCGGCAGGTGGCCGAGCCAGTGCTGGTGGATGTGGCCGAACACCACAGCCTGCAGAGCTGCGGCGTCCGCCAGGAGATCAAGCAGCTCGGGACCATCGACCAGGGCGATCGCATCCATACCGGGATCACCGATCGGCACCGGTGGGTGATGCAGCGCCACCAGCAGGGGTTCGGCGGCAGTGCCGACCGCCAGCCGGTCCCTCAGCCAGGCGAGCTGCCGCGGGCCCAGCCGGCCCGCCAGCTGGCCGGGCCAATGGCTGTCGAGGAGCAACAGGCGAGCACCGGCAAGCCGCAGCTCCGCCGGGGCGATCCAGGCCTGGCGCCCCAGGGCCGCGCGCAGCAGCTGGGGATGATCGTGGTTGCCAGGCAACAGGGCCAGCTGGGGCCGTCCAGGCCCCGGGCAGACGGCCCCGAGCTGATCGCGCAGGTTGATGTAGCCGCCCCAGCTCTCGTCCTGGCAGAGATCGCCGCTGATCAGCAGCACATCAGGACGCTCCCCGCCGAACTCGCCGACCGATCCACCGGCGCCAAGGGTCTGGTCCAGGGCCTGCCGCAACTGTGCCAGTGGCTGGCGGGCGCGATAGCAACCGGCCGGATCGGCCAGCAGATGGGGATCGCTCAGCTGCAGGACACGCAAGGCAAGAGGGGGCGCCCGGACACAGCCGTGCAGCGCAGCGCTAAGGGGAATCCACTCTGCCGCCGAATCTGCCGGACCCGGCAGGGCTCGGTGGCAAATGGGCACGGCCGCGCCCCATCACGGCGCGATCGGCTTAAGTTGCCGCGAGTGTTTTCGCCGGCCATGGCTCCCATTCCTCCCGGCAGTCGTCAGCGCTGCACCCTCTGCCAGGTGGAGATCCAGGGCATGGTCGGAGGCAACGACCTGGTGCATTTCAGCCAGGGAGCACCCGGCAGCCGCGCCAAACTCTGGGCCCGGGTCTGCCAGTACCTGCGCACTCCGGAACAGTGCTCCCAGTGCCTCAACCAGGACGCGACGCGGCGCGGTGAGGTTGTCGCCAGCGACTACTACGCCGAAGCGCCGGAGATCGATCTCAGCAATCCCCTAGGGTGAATGACTGCACTGCCCGCCGGGCAGGACCCGTTGCCGCCGAGCGCCGTCAGGCGAGGGCAGTGGCGGGGCAGTTCCAGAACTGCGAGGCCCGGCGGCCATGCACGCCGACGCCCGCAGCCCTGAGCCTTGCCCCATCCGCTGATTCCTGATCTGCTGCAGCTCGCCGCCCCAGTGGCCTCCACCCTGGCGCTGGAGGTGCGGGAGGTGCAGCTCCACACCCATCGGATCCCCCTCACCCTGCAGGTGGTGGTGCAGCGATCCGATGGCGCCGACATCAACCTCGATGAGTGCGCCGGCCTGAGCGGACCGCTGGGCGAGGCGATCGAGGCCTCCGGGCTGCTGACCGAGGCCTATGTTCTGGAGATCACCAGTCCCGGCATCGGCGAAGACCTCCACGAGGATCGGGATTTCCGCAGCTTTCGAGGCTTTCCCGTGGAGGTCAGTTTCCATGACCCCAAAGGGCTTCGCACCAGCCTGGAGGGGTTGTTGCTGGAACGGGACGCCACGGATGTACGCCTCAATCAGCGGGGCCGCACCGTGCGCATCCCCCGCGACGCTGTGATTCGCGTCCGCCTGATCACTCCAGACGGCAGCGCCTGAGCCCCCGCGCTTCCGGTTCGTCTTCCCCCTTCCCCATCCACCACCGATTCGTCCATGGCCCTCGTCCTGCTCCCCGGTCTGAACAACCTGATCGAGGACATCAGCGAAGAGAAGAAACTTGCCCCCCAGGTGGTGGAGGCCGCTCTGAGGGAGGCCCTGCTGAAGGGCTATGAGCGCTACCGCCGCACCCTCTACCTGGGCATCAGCGAGGATCCGTTCGAAGAGGACTACTTCAGCAATTTCGACGTCTCGCTCGACCTCGATGAGGAGGGCTACCGGGTGCTGGCCAGCAAGATCATCGTGGAGGAGGTCGAGAGCGACGACCATCAGATCGCCTACGAAGAGGTCTGCCAGGTGGCCCCGGACGCCCAGGTGGGGGACACGGTGGTCCTGGATGTGACTCCTGAGAAGGACGACTTCGGCCGCATGGCCGCCGCCACCACCAAGCAGGTGCTGGCCCAGAAGCTGCGGGATCAGCAGCGCCGCATGATCCAGGAGGAGTTCGCCGATCTGGAGGATCCGGTGCTCACCGCCCGGGTGATCCGCTTCGAGCGCCAGAGCGTGATCATGGCCGTGAGCAGCGGGCTGGGCAGGCCCGAAGTGGAGGCGGAACTGCCGCGCCGTGACCAGTTGCCCAACGACAACTACCGCGCCAACGCCACCTTCAAGGTGTTTCTCAAGGAGGTGAGCGAGGTGCCCCGCCGTGGCCCGCAGCTGTTCGTCAGCCGCTCCAACGCCGGTCTGGTGGTGTATCTGTTCGAGAACGAAGTCCCTGAGATCCAGGAGGGATCGGTACGGATCGTGGCCGTGGCCCGCGAGGCCAACCCCCCTTCCCGATCGGTCGGTCCCCGCACCAAGGTGGCGGTGGACAGCGTCGAACGCGAGGTGGATCCGGTCGGAGCCTGCATCGGAGCCCGCGGCTCCCGCATCCAGCAGGTGGTCAACGAACTGCGCGGCGAAAAGATCGACGTGATCCGCTGGTCTCCCGATCCGGGTCAGTACCTCGCCAACTCCCTCAGCCCGGCACGGGTGGACATGGTGCGGCTGGTGGATCCCGATGGACGCCACGCCCATGTCCTGGTTCCCCCGGACCAGCTCAGCCTGGCCATCGGCCGCGAAGGGCAGAATGTGCGCCTGGCCGCCCGACTGACCGGCTGGAAGATCGATATCAAGAACGCCGCCGAATACGACCAGGCCAGCGAAGACGAGAAGGTGGCCGAACTGATCGCCCTGCGTCAGGAAGAGGAAGCTCTTCAATCGGAAGCGGAAGCTCGCCTGGCCGCTGAGCAGGCCGCCCGCGCCGAGGAGGACGCCCGCCTGCGCGAGCTCTATCCCCTGCCCGAGGACGAGGAGATGCTGGAGGGTGATGACGGCAGCGAAGCTGAGTTGGCTGAACCAGAGCCGGCTGAAGCCGATGTCCCGGCTGAGGCGACTGCCAGCGACACGGAATCCCTGGCCGACACGGAATCCCTGGCCGACCCTGAACCCGCCGCGGCCGACGAGGATGGAACCCGGTGATGGCGCGACCCGTTCTGCGCCGCTGCGTGGCCTGTGGAGAGCTGTTCAACCGTGAACAGCTCTGGCGGGTGATCCGGCTGGCGCAGGGCGGAATCGGACTGGACAGGGGCATGGGCCGCTCGGCCTACCTCTGCCCCAGCCGCAGTTGCCTGGACGAGGCGAAACGGCGCAAGCGGCTGCAACGGGCGCTGCGCACCCAGGTTGCAGATTCCATCATCGCCACGCTCAACCAGCGTCTGCGCGACGACGACGCGACCACCTCTGAGGCAAGATGAACCGTGGCCGCAGCATGGATGCGGCCCGGTGGCACCCGTTGTCCCGACTGGCGGCCGGACGGCCCCGACCCTTGGAGACCTGAATGACCAGCAGCGGCAAAGTCAGAATTTATGAGCTGTCCCGGGACCTGGGCCTGGAGAACAAGGACGTGCTCGATGCCGCCGAAAAATTGTCCATCGCCGTGAAGAGCCACAGCAGCTCGATCAGCGACGACGAGGCCATCCGCATCCGGACCCTGATCAAGGGCAACGGCTCCGGAGCGACCCCAGCTGCCCCGGCAGCGCCCGCCAAGGCCATTCTTTCCGTGAAGAAAGCCGCAGCCGACACCCAACCCCAGCCCCCCGCCGTGGCTCCCAGCAAGCCCGCCGCGCCCGCCCGCCCGGTGACCGCCGCTCCTCCCAGCCCGAGCCAGCCGTCCGCTGCGCCCTCGCGGCCGTCGGCACCGTCGAAACCGGCCGCAACCTCGCAGACGGCAGCGCCCAGTCGCCCAGCGCCAGTGAAACCCAGTCGGCCGGCAACGCCTCCAACCGTCATTGCCACCAAGCCGGCCGCCCCTGAAAAGCCGGCCGCCAAACCTGCTCCAGTGATTGCCAAGCCGGCTCCGGTGGCGGCCAAACCCGCCACCATGCCTGCCAAACCTGCATCCCGTCCAGGTCCGGGTAAGCCCTCGGCTGGCCCCGTCAAGCCCCCGGCACCGGTTCGTCCTGCCGCCGTCGTCAAGCCCCCGGCACCGGTCAAGCCTGCTGCCGCTCCGCCACCCCGGAAACCCGAGGCGCCAGCACCGGCGCGTCCCGACGCCAACGTCCGCCCCACATCACCGCGGCCTGCGATGCCGCAGCGCCCCGGCCAACCCCAACGCAGCCCCGGCGGCCAACCGGCACGTCCAGCCGGAAAGCCTCAGCTGGTGGGTCGCCCGCAGAGCGGCCAGTCCACCCCAACCCCCGCCGGAAGCGGCCGTCCGGCGGCGCCACCGGTGAGCCGTCCCACAGCCACGGGGCCACGGCCCGGGGCACCACAG
>NZ_JAYGID010000069.1:0-43590 GCF_034931685.1 Synechococcus sp. CCY9202 | reverse complement strand
CGGCCCCGCCGGTACGGCGGCGATGCCCACCGCCGCGAAGCCGAGCGCCGTCGCCTGCTGCTTGAGGGCGACCGCCAGGGCGGCCCGGCTCACGGCCCGTACAGTTGCTCCATCCCGTCATCCTGCCTGTGAGTTCCGCCACCTTCGGTCGCCTCGGCTTTCTGCTCCGTTGGCTGGGAATCACGCTGGTGGTGCTGTTGCTGCTGCAGCTGGCGGTGCTGTTGCCCCTCTGGAACTGGGGCGAGGAGGGCTACCGCCAGCTCGTCGTCGATCGGCTCGTCACCCAGTCGCCGATGGCCCTGGTGGGTGTGCTGCTGATGCTGTTCGGTGGCCGCCTCGACGAGCCCACTGCAGGCCGCACCCCCCTGAGCTGGGTGGTGGCGGTCCTGAGCGCCGTGCTGGCCATCGCTCTGCTGGTGGCGGTGCCGATGTCGATCAGCGGCGATCGGGCCATGGCCGATCAGACCGATCAGGGCCTGGCGGCCAAGAAGGGCCAGCTGGAGATGGCCCGGGCCCAGATGGAGAACCCCGAGGCGATTCAGCAGTTCGTCCAGCAGGCCGAGCAGGCCGGCCAGCTGCCCGCCCAGGGCACCGATGAGCAGAAGCGTCAGATGGTCAAGGAGCTGATGGGGCGCCAGCTTGACCAGGCCGAGCAGCAGCTTCGGCAGCAGGAACGGGCCCGCGATCTGGCCGTGAATCAACGCCGCATCGGCGGTACCGGCACAGCCGTTGTTCTGGCGGTCTCCTTCGTACTCGTTGCCCTCGTCGCTCTGCTCTGAAGCGGTGCCTGGCTAAGTTGCCAGCAGGTTGCTATAGGCCGGAGCTCCGGGTTGTCGTTTGGTTCCATCCAGTCCCAGGCCTGATCAGCCGCTGGGCGATCGCCTCCAGCAGGATCTCAAGAACGATCTGATCGCCGGTCTGCTGGTGGTGATCCCGCTGGCCACCACCATCTGGCTGGCCACCACGGTGAGCCGCTTCGTGCTGGCGTTCCTCACCTCGATCCCGAAGCAGTTCAATCCCTTCAACACCCTCAACCCGGTGTTGCAGGAGCTGATCAACCTCGGCGTCGGTCTGCTGGTGCCGCTGCTGGGCATCCTGCTGATCGGCCTGATGGCCCGCAACATCGTGGGCCGCTGGCTGCTGGAGTTCGGCGAGGGAACCCTGCTGCGCATCCCCCTGGCCGGCTCGGTCTACAAAACCCTCAAGCAGCTGCTGGAAACCTTCCTGCAGGGCAATTCCGGCCGCTTCCGCCGGGTGGTGCTGGTCGAATATCCACGCGAGGGTCTCTATGCGCTCGGCTTCGTCACCGCCACCCTGGCCACCAGTCTCCAGGCCAGTTTCACCGAGCCGATGCTGAGCGTGTTCATCCCCACCGCTCCCAACCCCACCACCGGCTGGTATGCAGTGGTGCCCGAGAGCTCCGTCAGAGACATCGACATCTCGGTGGAGGATGCCTTCCGCACGATCATCTCGGCCGGCATCGTCAGCCCCGACGAACGCGAGCCCACGTCCAATCGCAGCTTCTCCAGCCTGCTGGCCCAGCTGCGCGCCCCCCAACTCTCCTGATGCAGAGCCGCACCCTTGCCCGCGAACTGGCCCTGCTGATGCTCGGCCAGACCAACGACCGCGTTCCAGCGGCCGATCTCTCGCTCGAGACCCTGCTGCAGCAGGCCATGGCCAGCCTCAGCCAGCACGTGCGTGAATCGCTCGATCGCTCCGCGGAGGATCTGCAGGGTGCCCAGCAGCAGCTGCTCGACAGCGAGCTGCAGGACAGCGGCGAGGCCAGCTTGCCGAAGGTGCGCCAGCATCTGCAGGAGGGCATCGCCCAGGCGGAGCAGGCCCTGAATCGGCTGTCGGCCAGCCTGGAGCTGCCGCGCCTGCTGCTGCTCTCCGACCAGGACGACGTGCGTCGTGGTGCCCTGGAACGGGCGCGGGAGGTGCTGCGGCAGCGCGAGGCCGTGGATGCCCGTCTCGATGGCGTGATGGAGGGCTGGCGTCTCGGCCGCCTGCCCCGCATCGACCGCGACATCCTGCGCCTGGCTGTGGTCGACCTGGAGCACTTCCAGACGCCGCCGGCGGTGGCGTGCAACGAGGCGGTGGAACTGGCCAACCGCTACAGCGATGAGCAGGGCCGCCGCATGATCAACGGCGTGCTGCGTCGCTTCACCCGGTCCGTCTCCGCGAGCTGATCGCCATGGTGTTCGACTGGTTCAAGCGCAACCTGGTCCCTCGCAGCCAGCCGCAGCAGGAGCCCGAACCGGCTTCGGTGCCGCCTGTCCCCGGCCAGGATTCGGAGGCGATCGCTCCTGAGGTTGCGGAGCCCGGGTCACCGGAACCGGACCTGGATCAGGCCGCTGAGTTGACCGCGGCATCGGACGGACGGGCTGCAGACGGGTCCGTCGCGTCGCTCGAGCCTCCGGGGCCCTCCGAACCCGCAACCTCGGAGCCTTCACCCGCAACCTCGGAGCCTTCCCAGCCGGCGTCAGCCCCGATCGAGCCGGCAACGGCTGCCCCAGCACCCAGCCCCTCCGGTTCCCCGGCGAGCGGCCCCTCCGTCGATCAGGACGCTCTGGAGTGGGCCCGTCAGGCCTATGCCCGGCTCAAGGCCCAGCAGCAGGCTGCCGCCGCCGCCGCGGAGCCTGCCCCAGCCCAGCCTGCCGCCGTTCCAGCCCCCCCGGCTCCTGAGCCGGAGGCCGTGCCAGCGTCTGTAGCGCCACCCACCCCTGAGCAGGCCTCCCCACCGCAGCCCCTGCCTGAGCAGGTTCCGACTGAGCCCCCCGGGCCCAGTGCTGCGTCCGTTGATGTGGCCCAGGAACTGCCGCCTCAGGAGTCCAGCGCCAGAGCTAGTGCCACCACGCCGATTGATGCCGGTGGTTCTGCCACCGGCTCGGCTGCTTCTACGCCTTCTGAAGCGGATGGCATTGCCCCGGTGCCCTCTGCCACCGTCTCCTCTGCTTCTGCGCCCTCTGCCTCTTCGTCCTTTGAGGAGCCAGACGTTGCTGCGTCGTCACCAGACAACTCCCCCAGCGCCCCAGCGCCGCAAGCTTCCCCTGCACCCGCGGCCGGTCTGTCCCTGCTTGAGCAAGCCGCGGCCCAGCGGCGCCAGCGTCAGCAGGAGCTGATCGCCTCCACCGAGCTGACCGACACCGGCACCCCGACAGCCGCCCCTGCTCAGCCCTCGCCGCAGGCGGATGCCGCCGAACCCAGCCTCGGCGCCTTCGACGACACCTTCACCTGGTCGGCCGAGGTGCTGGCCGCCCAGGGCCGCCAGCTCGACGACATCTCCCTGGAGGAGATCGACTGGCTGGGTCGTCTGCGCCGCGGCCTTGAGAAGACCCGGCGCGGTTTCGTCACCCAGCTGCTCGATCGCCTCGGCGACGATCCGCTCACCCCCGAGGTGCTCGACGACTTCGAAACCACCCTGCTGCGCGCCGATGTGGGCGTGCAGGCCACCGATCAGGTGCTCGAGGCCCTGAGGCAGCGCCTCAACGAGGAGGTGGTGGACCCGGCTGAAGGCATCCGGTTCCTCAAGGAACAGCTGCGTGGCCTCCTGGACGAACCGATCACCGCCAGTGGCGTTCCCCTGCTCGCCCCCGAACGGGAACGGCTCAACGTCTGGCTGATGGTGGGGGTCAACGGCGTCGGCAAGACCACCACCCTCGGCAAGCTGGCCAACCTGGCGGTGCGCAGTGGCTACAGCTGCCTGATCGCCGCGGCCG
Source organism: Synechococcus sp. CCY9202 (assembly GCF_034931685.1). Taxonomy (NCBI): domain Bacteria; kingdom Bacillati; phylum Cyanobacteriota; class Cyanophyceae; order Synechococcales; family Synechococcaceae; genus Synechococcus; species Synechococcus sp. CCY9202. Next base: position 39,871 of record NZ_JAYGID010000069.1, on the reverse strand, counting down.
ACACCTTCCGGGCCGCCGCCGTGCAGCAGGTGCAGATCTGGGGTGAGCGCAGCGGCGTGGCGGTGATCGCCAACCCGAGCGCCAATGCCGATCCCGCTGCCGTGGTTTACGACGCCATCGGCGCGGCCCAGTCCAAGGGCACCGAGCTCGTGCTGGTGGACACCGCCGGCCGCCTCCAGACCAAGCACAACCTGATGGAGGAGCTGGCCAAGGTGCGGCGCATCATCGACAAGCTGGCCCCCGATGCCGCCGTGGAATCGCTGCTGGTGCTGGATGCCAGCCAGGGTCAGAACGGCCTGCGCCAGGCGATGGCCTTTGCCAAGGCCGCCGGACTCACGGGCGTGGTGCTCACCAAGCTTGATGGCAGTGCCCGGGGCGGTGTGGCTATCGCCGTGGCCCACGAGGCCGGTCTGCCGATTCGCTTCATCGGCGCCGGCGAGGGAATCCGCGATCTGCGGCCCTTCAACAGCTTCGAGTTCGTCGAGGCCCTGCTGGCGGTCTGAGCCGTTCGACCCAGGCTTGTGCCGCAGCCGGGCCGCCGTGGTGCCCCGGTTGCGATGGCGTCCATGGCGATCGGAAACCACTGCTACCTTGCGAGCTCCCCGCGGCCGCTCCTTGAGCACCAAGCCGCCGCCCAGGGCCGCCATGGCCCCGTCGCCGCTACCCGCCAGCGCCGATCCTGCCGCCGTGCAACCGGACCCCGAGGCGATCGCGCCCCCCGCCTCTGCACCACTCACGGCCACAGCTTCGCTGCGGCAGCTGCTCGACAGCCTCAGTCGCGAGCAACGCCGCAACGGCGAACTGCTGGCGTCGCTGGGTTTCGCCCTGCGCAGCTTCACCAACCTCAGCCGTTTTCTCGAGCTGGTGGCCCTGGTGGCGGCGCGGCTGGTGGAGGCCGAGGGGGCCCTGCTGGTGGTCTTTCACCCCGATGGTCGCCTCTGGCGCGAGCAGCTGCAGGCCTCGCCGCCGGATCGCTGCGCCAAGCTGCTGCGCCAGATCGCCGCCCTGCCCGACAGCGACCTCCAGGCCCAGGCCAGTGAGGAAGCGGTGGTGCAGCTGCTGGATCAGTTGGTCGCCCGCCTGCTCGGTGAGGTTCAGGTGTTCGGTACGTCGGTGGTGGCCCGCAGCAACCAGCGGGGGCGGCTCTATGTGTTCAGCGGCCCGGATGGGTTGTGCTGGAGCGAGGTGAACCAACGCCACATCCAGCTGGTGGCCGATCTCACCGGTGTAGCCCTGGAGAACGAGCTGCTGCTGGCGGATATGCGGCGCCACGAGCGGCTCGATCGCCAGCTCAGCAGCGGCGCCGAGATCCAGGCCCAGCTGCTGCCCGACCACTGCCCGGTGATCGAAGGGGTGGAACTGGCGGCCCGTTGCCGGCCGGCCTTCCAGGTGGGCGGCGATTACTACGACTTCATCCCCACCCGGCCGCAACTGATGGGCCGCCGCCGCGAGCAGGGGCGTTGGGCGCTGGTGATGGGCGATGTGATGGGCAAGGGGGTGCCGGCGGGTCTGCTCATGACCCTGCTGCGGGGCATGCTGCGGGCGGAGGTGCTGAGCGGCCACGCGCCGGATCGGATCCTGCACGACCTCAACCAGCTGGCCCAGGAAGACCTGGCCCACTCGCACCGCTTCGTGACGCTCTTCTATTCCGATTTCGACCCCCGCACCCGCCTGCTGCGTTACGCCAATGCCGCCCACAATCCACCACTGATCTGGCGGCGCCAGAGCGGCAGGGTGGAGCGGCTCGATGCCCCGGGTCTGCTGATCGGTCTGCAGAGCGAGGCCGAGTACGGCTGCGGCCAGCTGGTGCTGGAACCCGGAGACGTGCTGCTCTATTACACCGATGGTGTCACCGAAGCCCCCGGTCTCACCGGCGAGCGCTTCGAGGAGGAGCGTCTCGTGCGGGCACTGCATGCCGCCTGTCGGTCTGGGGTGGGTGCCCAGGGGATCCTCGATCACCTGTTCGCCCGCCTCGATCGCTTCGTCGGCGACGATCGCCAGCCCGACGACGATGCCTCCCTGGTGGTGCTGAAGGTGCGCGAGGAGGTGATGCTGCCGTCCCTGCCCGCCGCAGCCGGTCTGCGGTGAAACGCTGGCCGCAGCAAGGCCCGACCGCCGCTGAGGCCATCGGCCCTGGCTGAATCCCATCGGCCCTGGGTGGCAAGCTGACGGATCGCCCCAGTGCCTGGCCCGATGGCAGCCGACTCCCCCTCCCCCTCCACCAGCGGTGCGGCCACCGGCGAGCCTGCGGATCGGGGTGTGACCGGCGGAACGGCCGGCAGCTGGAGCGATCGTTTCGAGCAGGGGCTGCATCCGGCGATCGAGCGTTTCAATGCCTCGATCGGGTTCGACATCGCTCTGCTGCAGCAGGATCTCGATGGCTCCGTGGCCCATGCCCGCATGCTGGGCCGCTGCGGCGTGATCAGCGCGGAGGAAGCCGATCAGCTGATCGAGGGTCTGGAAGCCGTGCGGGCCGAGGCGGCCGCCGGCCTGTTCCAGCCGGGCCTGGAGGCCGAAGACGTGCACTTCGCCGTGGAACGGCGCCTGATCGAACGGCTCGGCCCCCTCGGCAAGAAGCTCCACACCGGCCGCAGCCGCAACGATCAGGTCGGCACCGATCTGCGCCTCTGGCTGCGGCAGCAGATCGATGCCATCGATGCGGCCCTGGCGCGTTTTGAGCGCGCCCTGCTGGCCCAGGCCGAACGCCATTCCGAGGTGCTCATCCCCGGTTACACCCACCTGCAGCGGGCCCAGCCGGTCTGCCTGGCCCACCATCTGCTGGCCTACATCGAGATGGCCGAGCGCGATCGCTCCCGCCTCGCGGATGTGCGGCGGCGGGTCAACATCTGCCCCCTCGGGGCGGCGGCCCTGGCGGGGACGCCGGTGCCGATCGATCGCCGTCAGACGGCCGCCGAGCTGGGTTTCGACACCATCTACGCCAACAGCCTCGATGCGGTCAGCGACCGCGATTTCGCCGTGGAATTCATGGCCGCCGCCAGCCTGGTGCTGGTGCATCTCAGCCGCCTCAGCGAGGAAGTGATCCTCTGGGCCAGCGAAGAGTTCGGCTTTGTGGCCCTCACCGACCGCTGTGCCACGGGCAGCAGCCTGATGCCCCAGAAGAAGAACCCCGATGTACCGGAACTGGTGCGGGGCAAGAGCGGCCGGGTGTTCGGCCATCTGATGGGCCTGCTCACGATGATCAAGGGGCTGCCGCTTGCTTACAACAAAGATTTCCAGGAAGACAAGGAAGCCCTGTTCGACGGGGTGCGTACCTGCCTGGATTGCCTTGAGGCGATGGCGATCCTGTTCGAGGAGGGGCTGGCCTTCCGTCCGCAACGCCTCGAGGCGGCTGTAGCCGCTGATTTTTCCAATGCCACCGATGTGGCCGATTACCTGGTGGCTCGGGGGGTGCCCTTTCGCGAGGCCTACCAGCTTGTCGGTGGTCTGGTGAAGACCTGCCTGCAGGAGGGAGTGCTGCTCCGGGATCTGCCCCTGCCGCGCTGGCAGGCGTTGCATCCGGCTTTCGCCGACGACATCTACGCCGCCATCGCACCGCGGCAGGTGGTGGCCGCCCGCCGCAGCGAGGGTGGCACGGGCTTCGAGCAGGTGCAGGCGCGGCTGCAGGTGATGCGGCAGCGGCTGTTGCCCCAGGACCGTTGCACGCCGTGACCTCTGCCCGCCGGAATCCCGGCGATTGGCCACTTCGCTCCTAGGCTTCTGTGGTCGTCGGCGCCGCGTGGCGCCCCCCAGGTCCGTGAGTATTTTCGTTGGCAACCTCCCCTTCCGCGCGGAGCAGGAAGATGTGGCGGAGTTGTTTGCCCCCTTCGGCGAGGTGAGCAGCTGTGCGCTGCCGCTGGAGCGGGATTCGGGGCGCAAGCGTGGCTTCGCCTTTGTCGAGATGGCGGATGAGGAGACCGAAGCCCGTGCCATCGAGGGCCTTCAGGGTGCCGAGCTGATGGGTCGCCCCCTGCGGATCAACAAGGCCGAACCCCGTGGCAGCGCCCCGCGTCGGGGTGGTGGTTATGGCGGCGGCGGTGGCGGCGGCTATGGCCGGGGCGACTCAGGCGGTGGTGGCGGCTATGCCGCCGATCGGGGATCCGGAGCCCGTGGCTGGGAAGACCGCAGCTACGGCGGTGGCGGCGGCGCTCCTTCCGGTGGTTATGGCGGCGCCTCGGATGGCTTTGAAGCTGGCCGCACCCGCCGTCGCCGCAGCGGCGGCGGATCGGCTGAGACCGGTGCTGCCGATGGTGGCCACTACAGCGGAGCCGAAGGCTGAACCGGCTGCTTCAGTAGCCGCGCTCCTCCAGCTGGAGCGCGGCCTGCTCCAGGACCTCCACGCCGGCCTGGCGTGACCCGGCTGCCCTGGTGAGGTCCCGCCGCCAGTGGCGTGCCCCACTCACGCCTTCCACCACCTGCACCAGGTGACGAGCGATCGGCCAGAGGCGCCCGCCGCTGGAGCACCAGCGTTCGGCGTGGGGCATCACGCCCCGCACCACGGTGGAGGCCCGGGCCATCGGTCGTGCGGTGTCGTTGAACAGATCGGCGTCCACACGTGCCCAGCGCAGGGGATGGTCATAGGCCGCCCGGCCCACCATCACCCCGTCCACTTGATCGAGGTGCTCCAGGCAGGCCGCCGGCGTCTGCAGACCACCGTTCAGTTCGATCGTGAGGGCGGGACGATCGGCCTTGAGCCGATGGACCAGCGCATGGCGCAGGGGGGGGATGGTGCGGTTCTGCTTGGGATCGAGCCCTTCCAGCCAGGCTTTCCGTGCATGCACGGCAAAGCGTTGGCAGCCGGCCGACGCCACCGTGTCGACGAAGTCCAGCAGCGCCTCGTAGGAGTCATGGTCATCGATGCCGATCCGGTGTTTCACCGTGACCGCCAGGCCGCTGGCCTCGGCCATGGCCGCCACGCAGCGGGCCACCCGCTGAGGATCAGCCATCAGACAGGCGCCGAAGCGCCCCTGCTGCACCTTCTGGCTGGGGCAGCCCACGTTGAGGTTGATCTCGTCGTAGCCCCAGGCGGCAGCGAGTGAGGCGGCCTCCGCCAGGAGCACCGGATCATCACCGCCCAGCTGCAGTGCCAGGGGATGTTCGATCGGATCGAAACCGATCAGCCGCTCCAGACGCCGCTGCCGCTCCTGCGGATCGCGATGGCGGCTGGCATGGTGGAGCGCCTGCGCCACCACCATTTCCGTGTACAACAGGCTACGGCGGCTCACCTGGCGCATCAGCACCCGGAAGTGCCGATCGGTGTAGTCCAGCATCGGCGCCACACTGAAGCGATGACTGGTGATCGGGTGACAGCTGTCGACGGTGTGTGCCATGACCCCATGCTGCCCAGTCGCGCTGCCGTGGTGGTGGCGGGCGGCGGTCCGGCCGGCTTCATGGCGGCCGTGGCTGCAGCCGAGGCGGGCCGCGGCGATGTGCTGCTGCTGGAAGCCACGCCGGAGCCGCTCCACAAGGTGCGGATCAGCGGCGGTGGCCGTTGCAATGTCACCCATGCCTGCTGGGATCCGGCCGAGTTGGTCGGCCACTATCCGCGGGGTGCCCGGGCGCTGCGGGGCCCCTTCTCCCGGTTTGCCTGCGGCGATGCGGTGGCATGGTTCGATGCCCATGGCCTGGAGCTGGTGGAGGAGGCCGACGGTCGCCTGTTTCCCCGTTCCAACCGTTCCCAGTCGGTGATCGAGACCCTGCGGCGCGCGGCGACTGCAGCGGGAGTGCGCCTCTGCACTGGAGCGGCGCTGCAACGGGCGGAGGTCCGCAGCGGTGGTGGCTTCAGCCTGGAGGTGCGGACCGGTGCCGGTGTTCGCGTCCGGCTCGACTGTGCCCAGCTGGTGCTGGCCACCGGCAGCCATCCGAGCGGGCGCCAGCTGGCCGCCTCCCTGGGCCACACCCTGGTGCCGCCGGTGCCCTCGTTGTTCACCCTGGCCCTGGAGGCACCGGCTCTCACGAAGCTGGCCGGGGTGGTGATGGACCCTGTGGGTCTGGAGCTGCTGCCAGGTCTTGAGCGTGCTGCTGGTGAGCGTTTCCGCCAGCGTGGCACCGTGCTGATCACCCACTGGGGCCTGAGTGGTCCGGCCTGTCTGCGGCTCACGGCTTTTGCCGCCCGAGCCCTGAAGGAGCAGGGTTATCGCGGTCTCCTGCAGGTGGACTGGAGCGGTGGCCGGAGTCTGGTCGATCTGGAGCTGCTCTTCGGCAGGTTGCGCCGTGAGCAGGCCAGGCGCCAGCTGGCCACGGCCCGGCCCTGGCCGGAGCTGAGCCGGCGCCTCTGGTGGCATCTGTTGGAGGAGCAGGGCCTGGATCGGCAGCTGCGCTGGGCTGATCTGCCCGCTCGCGGTCAACAGGGTTTGATCACGGCCCTGCGCGCCAGTCGCTACACGGTGCGGGGCCGCGGGCCATTCGGGGAGGAATTCGTCACTGCCGGTGGCGTCTGCCTCGGCGAGGTGAACCTGGCCACGATGGAGAGTCGGCAACAGAAAGGCCTGTATCTGGTGGGCGAACTTCTCGATGTGGATGGGGTGACCGGAGGATTCAACTTCCAGCACTGCTGGAGTTCGGGCTGGCTGGCCGGTCAGGGGCTTGGAGCTGAGAACCGCTGATCATGATCCGATTCAAAGCAGTCAGCGATCCTGTGCAAACCAGGCAGTTGGGCAGTTGGGTCCTGAGACTCGTGGAAGGGCGGAGATGACCAGTGCATCCGCCAGTGTTCCGTGTCAATCAGACGGGTTGATGATCAACCCAGGCATGGTCGGACAAGTCTGAATGACAAGGACTCAAGACACCCCTGGGAGAACAATCATTCTTTTGGGACAATTCATACCAATTAATTCATGAAGTAGCAGTATCGAATATTGGTCATAATTTATTCTCTAAACAAATTAATCTTTCATCGAATTTTGTCAAATACGGAGAACATTGGAAGATACATTGCCAGGAGAATTGAAGCAACAATGCCTCCCACGAAAACGATCATTGCGGGCTCCAGCATGGAGGTGAGTGCTTTGACAGTAGCCGAAACTTCGTCTTCGTAAAAATCTGCAACTTTGTTGAGCATTGTATCCAGTTCACCAGTTTCTTCGCCGATGGCCATCATGCCAACGGCCATCTCTGGAAACACATTTTTCCGGGCAATGGCGACGCTGAGAGGAATGCCCTCGAGGATGTCTCTTCGGCTTGCATCGATCGCGTCCGAAATGATGGTGTTACTTGTTGTTTCTCTGACGATATCAAGCGCCAATAGAATTGGGACGCCTGCCTTGGCTAAGGAGCTGAAGGTGCGGCAGAATTGAGCCGTAGCCGATGTGCGGATCAGCTCGCCAAAGAGGGGGATTCTCAGAATGCTTGCATCGATATTTCTTCGACCCTTCGGCGTGGCGTAAACCCGTCCGAAAAGCCAGGCGCTTACAATCAAACCTCCAACCAGGAAAAGTGAGAAGCTGGATCTCAGCGTAGCGCTCAGATTCACCATCATCTGGGTGAAGGCCGGCAGCTCAGCACCCAGGCTGTCGAAAATTTCGGCGAAAGTGGGAATCAGAAAGATCGTCATGCCCAGAAAGACGAGGATGGCGATCACCAGCACAGCGATGGGATAGCCCATGGCTCCCTTGATCTGATTCTGGAGTTTGGCGTTATCTTCCAGTAGTTTGGCAAGACGTTTCAGGGTGTCATCCAGGACGCCGCCCAACTCCCCGGCTTCGATCATGGCGATCGTGAGCTTGTCGAATACCTTCGGCCAGCGGCGAATGGCGGCACCAAGGCTGTCTCCCTGGCTCACTTCCAGGCTGACGGCGGTAAGGGCCCGCTTGAACAGGGGATGCTTCTGTTGGGCGGCCATCAGGTTGAGGCCCCGCACGATCGGAACCCCCGCATCCACCAGGGCCGCCATCTTGCTGGCGAACAAGGCTTTCTCCTTGATGCCCGGTTTTCCCTCAAGCAACCCGTTGATCTGGTCCATCAGGTTGCTGCCGCTGCTTCCCTTGGCTGACCGGGTGAGAGCAGATGATCTGGCGTCGACCTGTTGTTTGATTGATGTGGCTTGAATCCCGCGCCGCCGCAGGTTGCGCTTGGCCGTGATCACGTCAGCCGCATCCACATTGAGGCTGACCTGCTTGCCGCGGTTTGTCTTGTAGGTGGCAATGAAAGTGGGCACGGCCGTTCAGGTGTAAGTGTTCAGGAAAGCTGATCCACCAGGCGGCGTAGTTCCTCCGGTTTGGCAGTCTTGCTGAGAGCCTCCTCCAGTTTCACCTCCTCGGAAAGCACCAGATTGGCCAGGGCCTTCTCCAGGGTCTGCATGCCGAGGCTGGCCCCGGTCTGCATCTGGGAATAAAGCTGGGCAGTTTTTCCTTCGCGCACCAGATTGGAGATGGCAGGAGTGTTGATCATGATCTCCTGAGCCATCACCCGGCCGAATTGGCCGGGTTTCGGATTCCAGCGCCTGCAGAGAGTCTGGGAAAACACAGCCATCAGGCTGCTGCTGAGTTGCACCCTGATCTGATCCTGCTGGCCCGCCGGGAAAACGTCCACCATCCGATCCACCGTCTGGGAGGCGGAACTGGTGTGCAGGGTGCCGAACACCAGGTGCCCAGTTTCGGCTGCGGTCACTGCCAGTTGGATCGTCTCCAGGTCCCGCATCTCACCAACCAGGATCACGTCCGGATCTTCGCGAAGAGCTGCCCGCAGGGCATTGGCGAAACTGCGGGTGTCTTGACTGAGCTCACGTTGGTGGATGATGCTTTGATCGGAACGGTAGGTGAACTCGATCGGATCCTCGATCGTGAGGATATGCTCAGCTCGGGTGTGGTTGATGTGATCCAGAATTGCCGCCAGAGTGGTGGTTTTTCCGGAGCCTGTCGGACCGGTTACCAGTACCAGCCCTTTGGGGATACGACTCATCTCTTCCACAATCGGTGGAAGTCCAAGCATGTCCAGAGTGGGAATCTTGTTGCCAAGAGCTCTCAGGCAAGCGGCGTAGGTGCCGCGTTGGCGATAGACGTTCACCCGGAATCGGGAGACGCCTTTGAGGCCATAGGAGCAGTCCAGTTCCCAGGTTTGCTCCAGTTGCTTGCGCTGGGCGTTGTTCAGCAACATGAAGATCAGTCTGTTGCAGTCTTCCTCCTTCAACGCTGTCTCCGTCATCGGACGAAGCTGGCCATTGAAGCGTCCGTAAGGAGGCATTCCGGCACTGAGGTGAAGATCACTACCGCCATCTTCAACCAGTTTGCCCATCAGATCCTCGATCATCAGGTCCATGGCACGTCTTTAGCGGCTTTGCAGACAGTAGGGGCATTCCAGCCACTCTTCCCGCAGCCCAGCACCACAGCCTGCACAGGTGAGCGTGGAGAGCATCCGCGCCCGCCGCTCTGATTCCAGACCCGTGTCTGTGAGCAGCATCCGTTCCACCTCCTCGAGGGTGGTGTCGCCGTTGCGAACCAGATCGAGGCCATAGCCGAGCAAGGTCTTCATGCCACTTTCGAGAGCCAGGCGCCTCAGGACGTCTGTGGTGGCTCGCTTGGCGATGGCAGCGGCGATCTCTTCGTTGATTCGCAGCACTTCGTAAACCCCCACCCTGCCCTTGTAACCACTGCCCTGGCAGATCGGGCAGGCGTGGGGGCCTCCGGGGGGCTGCTTGTTGGCCCGGAAGAAGGTCACGTTGGTTTCCCGTCCTGCCAGTAGTCCGAACCGGCCCAGCTCCTCGGGGGTGGGCCGGTAGCTCTGACGGCAGTGCACGCAGACACGGCGTAGCAGCCGCTGGGACACGATGCCCAGAAGCGAGGCGCTCACCAGGAAGGGTTCGACTCCCATCTCGTCAAGTCGGGCAATGGCGCTGGGGGCGTCGTTGCAGTGGAGGGTGGTGAGGACCAGGTGGCCGGTGAGTGCTGCTTCGATCGCGGTCTTGGCCGTCTCCAGGTCACGTGTTTCCCCCACCAGGAGCACGTCGGGGTCCTGCCGCATGAAGGCCCTGAGGGCCACGCTGAAATCAAGCCCCTTGTCGCGGTTGACCTGGGTCTGGGTGATCCCCTTGAGGGTGTATTCAATCGGATCCTCGACCGTGGAGATATTGATTGTGGGGTTGTTCCGTTCCGCCAGCAATGAGTAAAGGGTCGTTGACTTACCGGATCCGGTGGGTCCGGTGACCAGGATCATGCCGAATGGCTTGGAGCCAAGGTTGCGTACGACCTCGCGCGCCTGTGGATCCGTGATCAAGGTATCGAGACCCAGTTGGGTGGCGCCGCTGTCGAGCAGACGGAGCACCACTTTCTCGCCCAGCCGGGTCGGCAGAGTGCTGACACGGAAATCCATCTTCCGGCCACGGAAGGTGCGGCGGATACGGCCGTCCTGAGGCATTCGCCGCTCGGCGATATCCAGATCCGCCATGATCTTGAAGCGGGAGGTGACCGCGGGGATCAGGCTCTTGGGCAGATCCTCGAAGTGTTTCTGCAGAACACCGTCCTGACGGAAGCGAACTTCAAGGGCATGTTCCTGGGGTTCGATGTGAATGTCGCTGGCTCCGGCACTCAACGCCTCAATCAGGATCCGATCCACCAGGCTCACGATTGGTGAGGCGTTGGCGCTCTCGCTGCTGATCTCCAGCTCCTGGAGGTCGTCGGTGACCTCTCTCAGTTCGCTTCCACCTGTTGAGATCGCCAGATCCTCGATCAGGGATCGTGGCTGGATCGTGTAAGCGACGTGGTCTTCATGACCGTTGCCCTCGTTGTCTTCCTCGTTGTCGTCGTCGAGATGGAAGTCGTCGGTGTCACTGTCGTCGATCCCACGGACGCTGGAGACAGCGGTGGCCGATGGGGCGTCCCCAGGGACCGGAGTGGTTTCGAGGTTCTCCAGTCGCTCGCTCAGGTCACTGGCCAGGGCGAGGTTGAAGGAGGCGGTCAGGCCCGCGTCTGTCAGTTCCTCCGCCAGGCTCTGCTGGCTTGCCGGGCCCCAGTGCGTGGGAATGGCCACCTGCAGGGCCTGGCCGTTTTGCTGCAGGGGCAGACAGCCCAGTTCTCTCCAGCGTTCGACGCGAATCGGTTGGTCGTCGGCCATCAGGCGGTGATCGGCCCGTTCCAGATCCTGGGGCCGCAGCACCGGCTCGCCGAGCAGCAGCTCCACTTCCAGCCGTTGCTGTTCGGGGAACAGGGCGTCGGCAACCGGGCGGATGGGGGTCAGAGTCATGGGCCGGAACCGCTGGGCTCAAAGGTGCGGGCTTCCGCCGCTTGTGGGAGGAGGGCCCTGAGTTCCAACATGTCTAGATCCGATTTGCGCTCCAGTCAGCATGAGTGGTGACACCCATCCGATGACCGAGGCCAGTTCCGTGCCTGCCAATGGTGAGGGCGTCTCCGCCGAGGGGTCTGCCGTCGAGGACACCGGCTCCCCCTCCGTGGGGGAGACTCTCCCCTCCATGGGCGAGGACGCAGCTGGCGATGCCCGGGCTGACGCCGAGGCTGACGAGTCCACACCAGCTCTGGAGCAGCGTCTGGCAACACTGCAAGCCGAAAACGACACCCTGCGCAGCCAGTACATGCGCATCGCCGCTGACTTCGATAACTTCCGCAAACGCCAGAGTCGTGATCAGGAGGATCTGCGCCTGCAGATCACCTGCTCCACCCTCAGTGAAATCCTGCCGGTGGTGGACAACTTCGATCGCGCCCGCCAGCAGCTCAACCCCCAGAGCGAGGAGGCCCAGACCCTGCACCGCAGCTACCAGGGTCTCTACAAGCAGCTCGTGGATGTGTTCAAACAGCTGGGTGTCTCGCCGATGCGGGTCGAAGGTGAGCCGTTTGATCCCAGCCTCCATGAAGCGGTGATGCGGGAACCCAGCGATGAGCACCCCGAGGATGTGGTGGTCGCGGAGCTTCAGCGGGGCTACCACCTCAATGGTCGTGTGCTGCGTCACGCCCTGGTCAAGGTGTCGATGGGACCTGGCCCGAGCAGTGATTCTGAACCGCGTGAGGAGCAGGGCGGCTGATGGCCGATTACTACGAGCTGCTGGGCGTCGGTCGCGACTCCGATGCAGAGACTCTGAAGCGGGCCTACCGCCGGCTGGCGCGTCAGTACCACCCGGACATCAACAAGGATCCCGGTGCTGAGGACAAATTCAAGGAGATCGGCCGTGCCTATGAGGTGCTGAGCGATCCCCAGACCCGCGCCCGCTACGACCAGTTCGGTGAAGCCGGTCTGGGGGGATCGTCCGGCATGCCCGACGTGGGCGACATGGGCGGTTTCGCCGATCTTTTTGAAACTTTCTTCAGCGGTTTCGGCGGCGCGGCCGCCTCTGGTGGGGCCCGGCGCCGTGGGCCCCGCCAAGGCGATGATCTTCGCCTGGATCTGACGATCAGCTTTGCCGAGGCCATCGCTGGCCTGGAGAAGGATGTGCAGATCCGCCATCTCGAAACCTGCAGCACCTGCAGTGGCTCAGGCGCCAAGGCCGGCAGCGGCCCCACCACCTGCGGCACCTGCGGAGGTGCCGGTCAGGTTCGCCGCGCCACCCGCACGCCTTTCGGCAGCTTCACCCAGGTGGCCCCCTGCCCCAACTGCGAAGGCAGTGGCCAGGTGATCGCTGATCCGTGCAACGCCTGTGGCGGTCAGGGGCTGCAGCAGGTGCGCAAGAAGTTGCGGATCAACATTCCCGCCGGGGTCGATTCGGGCACCCGGTTGCGGGTGGCGGGCGAAGGCAATGCCGGCCAGCGCGGCGGTCCGGCCGGGGATCTCTACGTGTTCCTCACGGTTCAGCCCCATCCCCAGCTGCGCCGCGAAGGGCTCAACATCCAGTCCCAGGTGACGCTCAGTTATCTGCAGGCGATCCTCGGCGACACCATCGAGGTGGAGACCGTGGACGGCACCACCGAGCTGGAGATCCCGGCGGGCACCCAGCCCGGCGCCGTGCTCACCCTCCAGGGCAAGGGGGTGCCGAAGCTCGGCAATCCCGTCGCCCGTGGCAACCACCTGTTCACCGTCAAGGTGCAGTTGCCCACCAAGCTCTCCGGTGAGGAGCGGGAGCTGCTGGAGGAACTGGCTGGCCACCACACCAGCAAGGGCCATCGGCACCATCACAAGAGCGGCCTGTTCGGAGGGCTCTTCGGCGGATGAATGCCGCCGTGCCTGCAGCGTCCGGCGGGGGAGACCAGACCCCTGAAGAGGCTCCTGAACAGATCGCGATCGCCGCTTGTCTCGATCTGGTCGGCACCCCCTGTCCGATCAACTTCATCCGCACCCGCCTGGCCCTCGAGAGGATCCCTGACGGGGCCTGGCTGCAGGTCGACCTGGATCCCGGCGAGCCGCTGACGATGGTGAGCCAGGGCATCGCGGCCGACGGCCATGGCCTGCGCCAAGCGGCACGGAACGACGGCAGCGTGCGCCTCTGGATTCGTCGCCATGGCGCCTGAGCGCCCTGATCAGATCAACAGCGAGAGGATCTGTGCCGGCCAGGTGGTCGCCCTGCTCGCCAACTTCTGCTGGGTGCGGCTCGATCGGCCCGGTCCCGATGGCTGTGAGCGCCTGCTCTGCACCCGCCGCACCCGGCTCGACAAGAGCGGCCAGCAGGTCGCTGTGGGGGATCATGTCGAACTGGGCGGGGTCGACTGGACCAGTGGCCGGGCGGCGATCGAGCGGGTGCGGCCGCGCCGCAATCTGCTGGAACGGCCGGCGGTGGCGAACGTGGAGCGGATTGTGGTGGTGGTGGCCCTGCAGCAACCGGCCGTCGACCCCCTGCAGCTGACCCGTTTCCTGCTCACCGCCGAAGCCACTGGCTGCCGGGTCGAGCTGGTGGTGGCCAAGGCCGATCTCACCGAGGCCGCCCTGCAGCACCACTGGTGCGACCGGCTGCGCCAGTGGGGCTACGACCCCCTGCCGGTCTCGTCTGTCACGGGCGCCGGCCTGGAGGCCCTGCGTGCCCGCCTTCGCACTCCTGGCATCACCGTCTTCTGTGGACCCTCCGGAGTGGGCAAGAGCAGCCTGCTCAACGCCCTGCGGCCCGATCTGGACCTGCGGGTGGCGGCGGTGTCGGGGCGATTGCAGCGGGGCCGCCACACCACCCGCCACGTGGAGCTGTTTCCGTTGACGGAGGGGGTGCTGCTGGCCGATACGCCGGGATTCAACCGCCCCGTGTTGCCAGCCCAGCCGGAGGCACTGGCGCAGCTGTTCCCCGAGATACGGCGGCGTCTGGCCGAGCAGCCCTGCCGCTTCCGCAACTGCCGCCATCAGCAGGATCCGGGATGCAGCCTTGGTTCTGACTGGGATCGCTACACCCTGTATGGCCAGTGCCTGGCCGAGGTGGAGGCCACGGCGGCGGCGGTCCCGATCAAGGTCAGTGATCGCCAGCGCGGCGATGGCGAGGCGTTGCGTCTGGCCGCTCCCCTGCGCCAGCTGTCGCGGCGGCGACAACGGCAGCAGGCCTGCCAGGATCTGGAACAGGACTGATCCCGGTTGGCCTCAGCCTCCGGGCCCTTCCAGCTCAGCCCCCCATGCCGGGCAGGTTGAGATTGAGGCCGCCGGTCAGTTCTTCCATCCGCTCCTTCATGGTGCTGGTGGAGAGGTCGTAGGCGGCCTTGAGCGCCTCCAGGGTGGCCGTTTCGGTGGCCTCAGCGCCGTCTGCCACCAGTTCGGCACTAAGGCGTACCTTCAGGGGCTGCTGGTTGCCGGTGAGCCAGACGCTGGCTCGTCCATCGGCACTGCTGCCCTCGATCTCCATGGCATCAAGCTCGTCCTGCAGTTTCTGGGCGTCCTGCTGGATCTGCTGAGCTTTGCGAAAGGCTTCGGTGAGTTGACCGAAATTGGGAAGACCGAAGCCAGCCATCACGGTTGGGAAACTCCGCTCAGGTTAGGGCCCGAGTCGTTTCACCTCTGGATGGAGCTCAATGCCATGGTGTTGCCGTACCCGCGCCTGAACTGCCTGGATCAGGGCATCGATGTCGGCGGCGCGGGCCGCACCGGTGTTGACGATGAAATTGGCGTGCAGGGGTGACACCTGGGCGCCGCCGATGCTGAGACCCTTGAGACCCAGGTCTTCGATCAACCGCCCGGCCTTCTGGGGTTCGGGGTTGCGGAAGACGCTGCCGCAGCTTGGTTGCTGATAGGGCTGGGTGCTGGTGCGGCTGTGCAGATTGCTGCTGGTGCGGGCGGTCACTGCCGCGGGGTCGTGGCCGGGGCTCAGCCGGAAGCGGGCGGAGAGCACGATCAGTCGCTCCTGCTGGAGCCGGCTGTGGCGGTAGGCGAAGTCGAGCTCGCTGGCGCGCAGGTCGAAAGGGTGTTGCGGCCGTTGCGGATCCACCACCCGCACCGACTCCAGCCACTCCGCCGTACAGCCCCCCTGGGCGCCGGCGTTCATCACGGCGGCACCTCCGACTGTGCCGGGGATGCCCACCGCCCATTCCAGACCGCTCAGTCCGGCCCGGGCGGCCCGCCGCGCCAGGGTGGGGATCGGCTCTCCCGCTTCGGCCACCACCAGGCCCTCGTGGGGGTCGAGACGGCTGCCCTGCAGGCGCCGATGGCAGAGGGTCAGGCCGTCGAGCCCGGCATCCGAGATCAGCAGGTTGGAGCCGGCCCCGATGCACTGCAGCGGCAGGCCCTCGCTGATCGCCCAGCTCACCAGGGCCAGCAGTTCCAGCTGACTGGCAGGCTCGGCAAACCAGGACGCCGGACCGCCCACCTTCCAGGTGGTGTAATCACCGAGCTGAACGTCCTGGCGGAGCCCAGCGGGTGGCCCCACAGTGGTCTGCATCACGTTCAGGCCGCCACCGCGGTGACGGGGAGGTCAGTCTCGCCCAGGTTCTGCAGGCGGTCCCACAGACCGTTCACATCCCCGGCGCCCATGGCCAGCACCAGATCGCCACGTTCGGTGGATGTCGTCACCAGCTCGGCCAGCTGGTCGAGCGAGGCAGCCACCTGGACCGGCAACGCAGGGGCAATCCGCTGCAGCAGAACGGCGATCGCGGTGCTGTCAATCCCGGGCAGCGGCGCCTCGCCGGCGGCGTACAGCGGAGCCAGCAGCACCGCATCCGCACAGCTGAGGGCCTCGGCGAAGCCCTCAAGGAACTGGGCCGTTCGGCTGTAGCGGTGGGGCTGAAACACGGCCACCACCCGCCTGGGCGCTGCAGGCAGAGGGCTGCGGCCGCTGCTCACCATCAACTGCGCCATGGTGAGGGTGGCGCTCACCTCGCTGGGGTGGTGGGCGTAGTCGTCCACGATCAGGCGACCATTCCAGCTGCCGCGATAGTCAAACCGCCGCCCGGGGGCCTGGAGCCGTTCCACGGCTTGGCGCAGCTCGGCGAAGGACACCCCCTGCAGCCGGCAGGCGGCGATCGCGGCGGCGGCGTTGCTGAGGTTGTGGCGGCCCGGCAGGGGCAGATGGAACTCGCCGCTGGGGCTGCCCTTTTCGAAGAAGCGCACCGTGGTGCCGTCGCCCCGCTCCTCCAGCGGCAGAGCCGCAAAGGCCACCCCATCAGCCGTCTCGATCGACCACCAGTGGTCGGCGTTGAAGTGCTCCCGCAGGATCGGGCAGTCGCGATTGGCCAGCACCGCGCCGGAGCTGGCGGCGAAGCGGCGAACGGTGCTGATCAGGGCATCGAGGTCGGCGTAGTGGTCGGTGTGGTCCAGTTCCAAGTTGGTGATCACGCCCAGTTGGGCGCGGAACTTCACCAGGGAGCCGTCCGATTCATCGGCTTCGGCCACCAGCAGTTTGCCGGCGCCGTTGCGGCCATTGCTGCCGAACGCGGGCACGATGCCGCCGATCACCGCGGTGGGGTCGTGGTGGGTGGCCTCCAGCAGGGTGGCGATCAGGGTGCTGGTGGTGGTTTTGCCGTGGCTGCCGGCCACGGCGATCGAGGGCTGGCCGTTGATCAGGGCCGCCAGCACGTCGGAGCGGTGGCAGATGCGCAGCCCGGCCCGCTCGGCCGCCATCAGCTCGGCATTGCTGGCCGGCACGGCGGTGCTGATCACCACAAGGGGTTGATGGGAGGTGCCGCTGCGGATGGCGGAGATGGTGGTGGCGCTCTGCTCGCGAAACACCCGCACACCGCGGCGTCTCAGGGCCTGCAGCACGGCGCTGTCGCGGGGGTCGGATCCGCTGACACTGAAGCCCCGCTCCGCCAGAATCCCCGCCAGGGCCGACATGCCGATGCCGCCGACACCGATGAAGTGAATCGGTTGCTGGCGGTTGAGCGACAGGGCCAAGGGGGTCTCCATGCCCGTAGAAGTTAAGCCGTGAAAGGTCCCCGGACCTTTACGAGATGCGTCGCTTCCGGGTGCGGCAGTGAAGCAGCCAGCTCACCGCAAAGGAGGCGCGCCAACGATTTCTGGGCACCACGAAAAATACCGATTTACCTTGGAAGCAGCGATTGAGACTCATGTACTGGCCGGCGTCGGCATTGGCCAATGGTCGCGACAAGGCCGATTTTTCGTGGTGCCCTTCTGTATGATTGACAGCCAAAATCACCTTTGCTAGCGGTTTTCACCGTTTTCTGCCATGACCCTGCGTGTTGCGATCAATGGATTTGGCCGAATCGGTCGCAACTTCATGCGCTGCTGGCTGAGCCGGGGTGCCAACACCGGTATCGAGGTGGTGGGCCTGAATGACACCTCGGATCCGCGTACCAACGCACACTTGCTGGAGTACGACACGATGCTGGGCCACATCCGTGATGCGGAGGTGAGCTACACCGATGACTCCATCATCGTGAATGGCAAGTCGATCAAGTGTTTCTCGGATCGAAATCCACTCAACCTTCCCTGGAAGGAGTGGGGCGTTGATCTGGTGATTGAGGCCACCGGCGTCTTCATCGACCAGAAGGGTGCGGGCAAGCACATTGAGGCTGGTGCCAGCAAAGTTCTGATCACGGCACCAGGTAAAGGGGAAGGCGTCGGTACCTTTGTGGTGGGCGTGAATGCTCACGAGTACCGCCACGATGATTGGAACATCATCAGCAACGCCAGCTGCACCACCAATTGCATGGCGCCGCTGGTGAAGGTACTTGATCAGTCCCTGGGGATCATCAAGGGCATGATGACCACCACGCACAGCTACACCGGTGACCAGCGCATTCTCGATGCCAGCCACCGAGATCTGCGCCGAGCCCGTGCCGCCGCCGTGAACATCGTGCCCACCTCCACCGGTGCTGCCACGGCTGTGGCCCTGGTGTATCCGCCGATGAAGGGGAAGCTCAACGGCATTGCCATGCGGGTGCCCACCCCCAATGTTTCGGTGGTTGACATGGTGTTGGAGGTGAGCCGCTCCACCACCAAGGAGGAAGTGAATGCCATTTTCAAGGCCGCCTCGCAGAACGAGATGAAGGGCATCATCAAGTACTCGGATCTGCCCCTGGTCTCCACCGACCATGCCGGTACCAATGAGTCCACCATCGTGGATTCCGACCTCACCATGGTGATGGACGGCAATATGGTGAAAGTGATCTCCTGGTACGACAACGAGTGGGGCTACAGCCAGCGCGTCGTCGATCTTGCTGAAGTGGTGGCCAGCAACTGGAAGTGATCACTGTTGTGTGAACACCCGGTCTGTGATCACCCAGCCTGTGATCACAGCCTGGTTCTGTCGAGAGTCGAGCCGCCTCCTCCTGGGGGCGGTTTTTTGGTTTCAGGCCTGTGCAGGCGCAGGGTCTCAATCAGTCGAAGCTGCGCGGAAGTGGCTGAAGCCGGCATTGTCTGCTGCCAGGGGCTCGCGGTTCTCCGCCCAGCGCACCACGCCGCTCCCAGCCACCAGGGCGCCGATCAGCTGACCCTCCTCCAGCTCCTCGGCCAGGGCCTGCGCCCAGGCCCGCGGCAGGGCCAGCACCAGTTCGAAATCCTCTCCGCCCCCCAGGCACCAGCGCCGCCCCTGCGGCAGGAGGCCCATGGCCGGATCCATCGGCAAGGTGGTGCTCTGCAGCAGTACATCGCAACCACTGGCGGCGCCGATCGCCTGGGCTGCGGCCACCAGGCCATCACTGCTGTCGGTGCCCCCAACCCGCCAGGGCTCCCCAGCCGGCTGGCTGCGGTGCAGAGCTTCCACCGCATCGAAACGGGGCCGCGGCCGTCGGTGGGCCTCGATGGCCCGCTGCCGCAGCGAGGGATCGATCGCCGCGACGTCGAGGCCTGAATCCCCCTGCAGCAACGCCAGCCCCAGGCGGCTGAGGCCATGGTGGCCCGTGCTCACCAGCAGATCGCCGGCCCGTCCGCCGCCGCGGCGGATCATGCCATGGGTCCTTCCCTGTGCAGCGGCGGTCTGCTGGGAAGCCGCCGCCAGCCGGCCCAGGGCCGTGATCGCCAGCAGGCGCTGGTTGCCAGCGCTGCAGTCCCCCCCCAGCAGGGTGCCTCCATAGCGACGCAGGGCCGCAGACAGGCCCTGATAGACCTCCTCCACCCAGGCCCAGGCCGTGGTGGGTGGAGCCACCAGCCCCACCGTCAGCCCCACTACTTCCTGGCAGCCCATGGCCGCCAGGTCCGAGAGATTCGCCACGGCGGCGCGCCAGCCCACATCGGCGGCTCCGGTGGTGGCCTCACTGAAGTGAAGGCCCTCCACCAGTACATCGGTGTTGATCACGATGCTGCCGCTGCCTCCGGGCACGAGGGCGGCATCGTCGCTGAACTGGTCAGTGGGGGCGAAGGCCCCCAGGCGCCGGATCAGCTCCCATTCACCCAGATCGGACAGGGTGGTTGGGGAGGCCAGTGATCCACGGTCTCCGGCCGAAGCCGGAGGGGCCGGTTCAGCCATGGGCCTGAAGATTCTCTGCGCCTTCCAGCACCCGGATCCTGACGATGCCGTCATCGGCGGTGAGTTCCTCGAGAACGTCGAAGCCGTCGACCACATAACCGAAGGCGGCATAACGGCCGTCGATCAGGTTGAGGCCCGCGGGCGTCAGTTCGGGCTCGAACAGGAACAGGAAGAACTGGGAGGAGCCGTCGTCGAGGGCCTCATCGGAGTGGGCCCATCCCAGGGTGCCTTTGCTGGAGAAGGGCAGCACCGGCTCCGCCTTGAACATCCCCAGATCTTCAAAGGTCTGGTTGTAGAAGGGGGCCTTCTCGCCGGGAACGCGGATTTCCAGGGGCACATGCCGCTCCAGCTTCGTGGTGGGATCGATGAAGCCATCGGCCGGACCACTGGGATCGCCGGTCTGGAGCACGTAGAAGTCTTCGGCGCGGATGAAGGGCAGGCCGTCGTAGAAGCCGCGCTGGGCCAGGTCCACGAAGGCTCCGGCGGTGAGCGGCGCGTTGTAGCCATCCACCACCGCAGTGAGATCACCCTTGGTGGTGGTCAGCTGCACCGTGGCGCGCCCCAGCAGCCGTGGCAGGTCGGCGAAGCTCTCGGGGATGGCATAGGGGAAGGGCCCGACCAGCATCGCCTCGGCCGCGCCGATCGTGGCCAGGGCCTGCCGGCGTGCCGCCAGGAAGGCATCGCGGTTCTGTTGTTCGGCGGTGCCGGCCAGCGTCTCCAACTGGTCGCCCAGCTTGCTCAGGAGGGTGCCTGCGGCGTCGCGATCGGTGTCCGGGAAGTTGTTCACCATCGCCTCCTGGCGGGAGGCGAGCAGCGACTGGCTGCGGCGCACGGCCCCGAGCAGGGCGTTCCAGCGCTTGGCCCGCAGGTCGTCGCTGGTGGCCTCGAGGCGATGCTGCAGATCCTGCAGATCGGAGGCCTGGATGGGCAGGGCATTGCGCAGCAGGGCCGTGGGATCGCTGATGGCGTTGCCGGGGGGCAGGGCTGCCAGGGCCGGCCCGTAGGCCGGAGCCAGCAGCAGCAGGGCCAGCAGCATCAGGCCAAGGGCCTGCCGCCACAGGGAGCCACCCGCCCGGTCCGTGCGCCCGAACCGTTGTCTCTCCTCTGCCGGAACGACTTGCCCCAGACCCACCACCATGGCCCCGCTCCTGCTGCCTTTATCAGGAATCTGGCACAGGGTTACGGAGCCGACCGCGCCTGCTGCGCAAGCCTTCGCAAGGACGCTCCGGTAGCCAGCCGTACAATCCGCCCCATCCGAACCGCCGGAATGATCTCCAGCAACGACTTTCGTACCGGGACCTCGATTGAGCTGGATGGGCAGGTCTGGCGGGTCGTTGAATTCCTCCATGTGAAACCCGGCAAGGGCTCGGCCTTCGTGCGTACGAAGCTGAAGGCCGTCCAGAGCGGCAACGTGGTCGAGAAGACCTTCCGTGCCGGGGAAATGCTCCCCCAGGCCATCCTTGAGAAGAGCACCCTCCAGCACACCTACATGGAGGGCGAGGACTATGTGTTCATGGACATGAGCTCCTATGAGGAGACCCGCCTCACGGCCAAGCAGATCGGCGACAGCCGTAAGTACCTCAAGGAGGGGATGGAGGTGAACGTGGTGTCCTGGAACGGCAAGCCCCTCGAGGTGGAGTTGCCCAATTCGGTGGTGCTGGAGATCACCCAGACCGATCCCGGCGTGAAGGGTGACACGGCCACCGGTGGAACGAAGCCCGCCATCGTCGAGACCGGCGCCCAGGTGATGGTCCCCCTGTTCCTGTCGATCGGCGAGAAGATCAAGATCGATACCCGCACCGACAGCTACCTCGGCCGGGAGACCTGATCACCATGCAGCTCGATCACGACCAACTTCACCGACTCCTGGCCCTGCTTGGTGAGAGCGACATCCAGGAGCTCAGGCTCGAGGGTGATGACTTCCGCCTGGAGGTGCGTCGCAACCTCCCCAGCACGGCCCCGGTCACCCTGGTCCAGGCGCCGGTGGCCAGCCCTGGCCTTGAGACACCGATGCCCACGACCCCGGCCGCACCATCCGCTCCTTCGGCGCCGCCACCTGCCGCCGCCGCTGCGCGTAGTGATCTGATCGATATCACGGCACCGATGGTGGGCACGTTCTATCGGTCTCCCGCCCCTGGGGAGCCTTCCTTTGTGGAGCTGGGTGATCGGATCAGTGCCGGTCAGCCGATCTGCATTCTTGAGGCCATGAAGCTGATGAATGAGCTCGAGGCAGAAGTGAGTGGGGAGCTCGTCGAGATCCTTGTGGAGAACGGCACGCCGGTTGAGTTCGGCCAGGTGTTGATGCGCGTCAAATCGGTCTGAACGGCCCTGGAGCCGCCGGCTCGATGGGCAGTGTCAGCCGAATTCCCAGGCCGTCGTGATCGCCGCCGCCATGCTGTCGGGTCGTGCCACTCCCTGGCCGGCGATGTCAAAGCCGGTGCCATGGTCGGGAGAGGTGCGCAGAAAGGGCAGCCCCAGACTGGTGTTCACGGCGGCGTCAAAGGCCAGCAGCTTCACGGGGATCAAGCCCTGATCGTGGTACAGGGCCAGATAGCCATCGGCACCTGGGCCATGGCCGTGCCAGGCGCTGCCGGCGTCCAGCCAGCAGGTATCCGGTGGCAGTGGGCCCTGCAGGGTCACGTTGGGATGGCATTTGCGCCAGTCCTCCAGACAGGCGTTCAGCCACTCGAGCTCCTCGCGGCCGAGCTGGCCCGCTTCGCCGGCGTGGGGATTGAGTCCGGCCACCACAAGCCGCGGCCGTGGGCTGAAGCGTTGGCAGAAGCTCAGCAGCACGTCCAGCTTGGTCTGCACCAGCTCCGGTCCCAGGGCTGCCGGCACTGCTGCGAGGGGGATGTGGGTGGTGGCCAGCAGGGTGTTGAGTCGCCAGTTTCCTCGCGGTGAGCGGGCCGTGAACAGCATCGAGGTCGGTGCCCCTCCGGCCAGTTCGGACAGCCGTTCCGTCTGGCCCGGGTACGGATGCCCGGCGGCTGCCCAGCTTGCCTTGGCGATCGGGGCTGTCACAAGGGCGTCGCAATCGCCCTGCAGCACCTGTTCGGTGGCCGCCGTGAGCCAGTGGAAGCAGGCGTCGCCGCAGGCGGGTGTGCTTTGCCCCCATGCGGCTGGTTCCAGCAGCGGCAGGTCGACCACCTCGAAATCTGCCGGATCGGCCAGGGCCTCACGACTGTGGACGCGCAGGGCTTCGTAGCTGCGTTCCAGCCAACGCCGACACCCCACCAGCACTGGGACCAGGTCGCCGGGGAGCGGCCTGGCCAGCGCCTTGAGGGTCACTTCGATACCGATGCCGGCGGGGTCGCCGAGGGCGATGGCCAGCCGCCGGGCTCTCCTAGCGTCAAGGTAGGGAGTACCTGGACCTGCTGACACCATGATTCGCTGGTTGCTGGGTGGTCTGTTGCTGCTGGGGGTGGCCACGGGACTGAGCCGTGGCTGGATCGTGCTGGATTCCTGCCGGATGCTGAGGGACCTGAACATTCCCACCATGCAGGATCTGCAGGAGAAGGCCACACCGGTCTGTGCCTCGGACAGCTCCCCCTGAGGGGCGCGTCCTCGCCCGTGCTGTTCAGTCGGGTTCAGGTGTCCCGTTTTCTTCCTGCAGGCAGGCGCGGTAGCCCTCGCGGTAGCTGGGGTACCGCAGGCGATACCCCAGCTTCTGGCAGAGAAGCAGGTTGCCGACGCGCCGGTTCTCGCTCCAGAAGCTGCGGGCCATCGGGCTCATCGTGTCGGCGATGGCGTCGTACGACTCCACCGGCGGCAGGGGATGGCCGATCAGGTGGGCGGCGTAGCCCAGGGTTTCGCTCGAGGGGCAGGGTCTGTTATCCGAGACGTTGAGCACGGGTGACCGTTGTTCCGCCGGCAGGGCGAGGTTATGCAACAGCGCCCCGACGATGTCGTCGACGTGGATGCGGCTGAACACCTGGCCAGGCTTTTGGATCAGCCGGCTGCGGCCGCTGCGCAGGCTGGCGAAGGGGCTGCGGCCGGGGCCATAGATCGCCGGTAGACGAAAGATCTGCAGGGGCAGTCCCAGAGCTCGCCAACCGGCTTCGCTGGCGACCCGGGCGCGGCTGCGCTCCAGCGAGGGTTGCAGCGGGGCTGTCTCGTCAACCCAGGCACCGGCCGTGTCGCCATAGACGCCGGTGGTGGAGAGAACGCCCAGCCATTGCAGGGGCAGGCTGCGCAGCAACGGTCCGAGCAGATCGAGCACCGGATCGCGGCCATCGCGGCCCGGCGGCACGGTGGTGAGCACATGGCTGAAGCCCTCCAGATCGGTGCGGCCGGGCACTATGCCGGCTTCGCTGTCGAACGGCAGCCAGGTCAGTGGTGCGTTGGCATCGGCCGGCCGGCGGTGGGTTGTGATCACCGGCACCGCCTGGGCGCTCAGCGCCGCCGCGAAGCGGTTGCCGCTGTAGCCGCCGCCCACCACCAATACCCGCCGGGGGCGCAGTGCTGCAGGCAGGAGGAGCGGGAGCGGAGCAGACGAGGGCGGCACGGTCGAGGACGGCGTGGGTGAGGGCAGCACGGGGGCCTGTAGTGCGGGCGCCTGCAGTGCGGCTGAAGGCAGGCGAAGGGGTACGGCGAGGGCCTTGACAGCCAGATCGAGAAACAGTACAGATGTATTAGCCGATCATTCCAGGTGTTGCCGTGCCCTGTTCCTCCCCATCCTCTCTGCCTGTGCTGCCGCTTCTCGTCGCCCGCCCGCGACCACCCCGCTTCCGGCGCGGCACCGCTCGGGCCCGGACGGTTGTCGCCCCTGCGGGATCCAGGCAGCGGCCGTTGACGTGCGTGCCGGATCGCTCCGCGGAGCCGGTCGACTCCGTGGCGATCACGGCACTGCTGGCCGTGCTGCTGGTGGTGATGGCGCTTCTGGTGGCTCCAGAGCGACCGGCCGATCAGGAGGCCATCTGCCAGCGATACAACGGCGTTGTCGCCTGCCGCGTCTGGTGAGCCGGGTCAGCGCCCGCAGCGCCTGGCCCGGCCTGGGCCGGAAGACTCCATTGCAGCAGCCGTAGGGCCAGGCGCAGATCGCCGTCCATCCAGGCGCGCAGAGCCATGGCGCGACGCGGGTCGTAGAACGACTGACGGCGGTACCAGTCGAAGGCCTCGGTATCCCCTTTGGCGCCGTTACAGGCCAGGCAGGCCGGTACACAGTTCTCCGTGACGCTCATCCCGCCGCGGCTGCGGGGCAGCACATGATCAATGGATTCAGAAGGTCGTCCGCAGTAGAGGCAGTGGCTGTCGGTCACCTGATGGATCGACCGTCGCCAGCGTCTGGCACGCAACTTTGGGCAGAGATCTTCCAGGAAGACCGCATCCCTGGCCTGCATGTGCGCGCCTCGGTTCGGCGGCAGTTTGACCCCATCGTCCGGCGTGGCAATGTGTCGTGGATGGCAGTTCCAGAGACAGATTCGTCTTCGCTTGCCTGAGCCATCCTCGCCACAGGCCTCGCGGTCCGAGCCACGCCAGCGTTGTCTGATGCGGCTGGGGGAATCGGGCCTGATTGAGGTGGTCAGCCCCTACGACGCCGTGACCCAGGCCCAGCTCCGGGCGGTGCGTCCGCCGGGACGCTGGCTGGGCCGAAAACGGTGCTGGGAGTTTCCGCTCCGTGCGGCCGGTGCGCTGCAGGCTTGCCTGGGGCGCCGCTTTGCTCTGGATCCGGAACTGGAGCAGTGGCTGGCCTGGCTGCAGCAGCCCCTGCCGCCCCTGCCTCCCCATCAGGTCCTGGTGGAGGCTGCCGCCACCACCGAGCCCCTTCCGGATGGGCGCCGCCTGTTTGCCCATCAGCGGGCCGCCGTGCGCTGGCTCCTGGCCCGCCGCGGCGCCGTGCTGGCCGATGCCATGGGCCTCGGCAAGACCCTGACGGCCCTGATGGCGGCCCGCACCCTGGCGCGCCTGTCGGATTGCCGCATCGTGGTGCTGGCGCCGGTGGGGCTGCATGCGCACTGGCGCCGGGAGGCGGCCGCGCTGCAGCTTCATCTGGAGGTGCACAGCTGGTCCAGGCTGCCCGCTTCCCTGCCGCCGGCGGGCACCGTGTTGCTGGCCGATGAAGCCCACTATGCCCAGTCCCTGGCGGCCAGACGGACCCAGGCGTTTCTGCGGCTGGCCCGTCATCCCCGCCTGAGGGCGATCTGGCTGCTCACCGGCACTCCGATGAAGAACGGTCGACCGGCCCAGCTGTTCCCCCTGCTGGCGGCGATCGGCCATCCCCTGGCTGAGGATCAGCGCCGCTATGAGGAGTTGTTCTGCCAGGGCCACTGGCGTGAGCAGGGTGGGCGGCGTATCTGGCAGGCCCAGGGGGCGAGCCGGCTGGAGGAACTCCGGCGGCTGACCCGCCCCCTGCTGTTGCACCGCCGCAAGCAGGATTGCCTCGATCTCCCGCCCAAGCATCGCCGCCTCGTTGCCGCGGAGCTCACGCCCTCGGAGGCCCGCGGCTTTCGGCATCGTCTTCAGGGCGTGATCGACGATTACCGTCGGCGGGCCGCCCAGGGCCGGGTCCGCCGCGACGCTGAGGCCCTGGCTGTGCTCACGGCCCTGCGGCGGATCGGTTCGGACTACAAGCTGTCCCTGGCCCATCGCCTCGTCACCGCCTGTCTGGCGGAGGGCGAACCGGTGGTGGTGTTCACCGGGTTTGTGGCTACGGCGACTCTGCTGGCGGCCCAGCTGCAGGGGGGCTTGGGCGAGGGGGCTCTGGCTGACGGGGTACCCGGGGAACCGGCGGGGGCGGTACTGCTCACCGGGCGCGTGCCGGTGGGGTCGCGTCAGGAGCGGGTGGAAGCCTTTCAGGCTGGCCGCTCGCCGTTGCTGATCGCCACCTACGGCACGGGCGGACTCGGTTTCACCCTGCATCGGGCGCGCCATGTGGTGCTGATCGAGCGTCCCTGGACCCCCGGAGATGCCGAGCAGGCGGAAGACCGCTGTCATCGGATCGGCATGACCGCACCGCTGACCTGCCATTGGCTGCAGCTGGGGGTGGCCGATCAGCTCGTCGATGGCCTGATCGACAGCAAGGCCGAGCGCATTGCCCTGCTGCTGGAGAACCGCCAGCGTCAGCTGCGTCGCCAGGCTCTGCCGGCGATGGTGCGGGAGCTGATCGATGGTTGGTCCTGAGCCGGCCGCCGTTGACGACGCTGCCTGATCAGGACCCGCTGCGGCAGCTGGCGGCGCGCAATTTCAGATCTTCCTGCAGCAGCGGGTCCAGGGTCTTGGGATCCATTCGGCTGGCCAGGGCCGTGGCTTTGGTGATGTCCTGGCAGGCGGCGGCCCCATTGCCGCGCAGGCTCTGGAGCAGGAAGCGTTCGTTCAGTGGAACCGGATCCTTGGGGAAGGCAGCCACCACAGCATCGCAGCGACGGATGGCCTCCCCCAGCTTCTTGATCTGCACGTCGCGCAGGCAGTCGTCTGGCTGGATGCTTCGCTCCGGTAAGGATTCTTCGCTGCAGCCGGCCAGTCCGGCCAGAAGCAGAAGCAGGGGCAGTAGAGATCGGCCAGGGGCCTGGCTGCGGCTGCGGACGTGGTCAGTAGCTGTAGCGCTGTTCACGGGTCATGCCGCTGCTTGGTCGGGGGCTGTCTGGCGAAGTCGCGGAGCCGGCGTCAGCCTGGGGCTTGGCGTAGAGGTATCCCAGGAAGCGGCCGCAATCGGGATAGGTCCCGGGGTTCTGAACCACTGCCTCGGTGATCATGACGGCGCCGTGTTCCGGTGAGGTCTTGAACAGGCTGGCGCTCTGACGCTTGATCAAGGCGTAGGCCGCATCCCAGCTCACCTGATGATTGTTACCTGCGCCTCGCATGAAGCAATACACCTGCGCCCCTTTGCTGCCGGCATCGCTGCTCCCTTGAGCCCGTGACGGCAGGGTTGCCGCGCCGCCGAACAGCACGGCGACGGGCAGGAGGCCGTGCAGGAAGACACGTGGCAGGCGGAGATCCATGGTGCCGGGTCAGACGGACGGGCGATCAGGCGCCACCGTATCGGCCCTGCCAGCGCTGTCGAGCAGGCGCTCAAGGAGGCGGACTCGTCAGTGGCAACACCAGCTTCACCACCAGGGGCAGTACCAGCAGCACTGTGATCAGGCGAACAGCATGCAGCGCCGCTACGGCGGCACCGACGCCGAACTCGGCCCCCACCAGGCTCATGCCGCTGATCCCGCCTGGAGCGGCTCCCAGCAGGGCCACCACAGGATCGATGCCCAGCAGGCGGCTGCACCACAGCCCCACCACCAGGCCTGTGAGCACCAGGGTGAGGGTGATCAGCACCGCCGGCCGCCACAGCAGACGCAGCTCGGTCAGGGCGGTGGCCGTGAGACCGGTGCCGATCACGGTGCCGATAGCGATTTCCAGCACGGTGCGGCTGCCACTGGGCCACTGCGCCAGCTCCAGCCGTCCACTCATGCTCAGGATGCCGGCCCCGAGCAGCGCG
The DNA here is from genome assembly GCF_034931685.1 of Synechococcus sp. CCY9202. Lineage (NCBI taxonomy): Bacteria > Bacillati > Cyanobacteriota > Cyanophyceae > Synechococcales > Synechococcaceae > Synechococcus > Synechococcus sp. CCY9202. The sequence goes on along the minus strand of NZ_JAYGID010000069.1, from coordinate 11,747 downwards.
CCGGCCAGTGGGGCGGCTGGAATGCCGGTACGCAGGGCGAGCAGGCCACCCGCCAGACCTGCCAACCCATAGAAAACCAGGGGCCAGAAGGAGGCCATCCGGCGAGGGGATCGAACAATGCCTGCCAGTCTGGCGGGTGGGAGGCTGTCTTCAGGCTTGAGCGGAGCCGGCGGGTGTGTTGTGATCGGCCTCGATCTGCCCTGTCTCGATGACGTCCGAATCGGTGTCCTTTCGCATTACGCGCCATACGGAGACCCTGGCGGAAACCATTCACACCCTCTCGCAGCGGCTGCTGAAGCTGGAGCAGCGGCTGGTGGTGGTCGAACGGCAGCTGTCCAGCGTCGATCAGTCCGATCCGGCAGAACTCGACAGCCTGGAGAATGTTGAGCGGCTGCTGCGGGATTGCCGCCAGTTGCTTGAGGTCTCCGAGGGTGATGTGATCGCCATGGCCACTGATGCGGCTGCCTAAGCACACAAACCTTGCGGCAAGCTCCCGAAACTCCGAAACCGGTGACAAAATGGAAAGAAAGCCAGCCATGGCCTTTCCCTCCCTTTCCGGTACCCCCCTTCAGGGGTTGACCCAGCGCTCCGCTACCAGCTTCGGCAGCGCTTCTCAGCCCTCTGGAGCGCCCCCCCACCGGCTCTTGCAGCCTTCCGAGGGTGATCATCAGCTTGAGAAGCTTGAGTTCGCTCTGGCCGTTGCTCTCACCAAGGGAGACGAGCAGCGTGCGGCGGTCCTGCGGCAACGCATCCTCGAGTTGGGGGGCAACAGCGAAGAACCAGGAACCTGATCGCTTCCGCCAATGTCCTCCTGGCGACCTGCTTGGCCAGGAGGCGCTGGCTTCAAGGCTGGTTGACTCCATGCCTGTGTCCTGGCTGGGATCATCAGTCCTCGGGTGGGCGCAGGCTTTGGCCGGCAGCACAACCATCCGGTGCTGGATGTGCCGCGCGATGACAATCGGTTGCCTGACGCTGACCTTCTGGCAGAGCTTGCCGCAAGATTGCTATCATCAGCTTACGAAGGATCAGTTTGTGGTCACATCGATCTCTAATGCCTCTCCTTCGCTTTGTGCCAGGAGTCGATCGACCCTTCCGTGAGCACTGCTTTCGAGCGAGCAATGTTCCCCGTGAGCGCTGCTTCCATCTCGATGGCCTTCTCCTTAATCGTTGTCCTTGATGCCTTCAGTGGATGTCGGGATTGCGGCCACTCTGGACTGTCCATGCTTCTGGCTCCCTCTTCCGTTTTTGTCGTCACGTGCTTTCTTCCATGCAGGCCAGGGTGAAATCGTTGCGGACTCCCACGGCTGTGCTCAATCCGCTGCGCTCCTCGGCGGCTGCTTCCGCTGCGGATGACCGTCTGGCCTTGAACCAACGGATCACCCGTCTCGACTCTGAAGCCCGCCTCGCTGCAGAGCAGGGCGATGTGACGGCCTCCGCCCGCTCCATCCTGGAGCTGCTCGATTGCGAACGTCGTGCCGGTCAATCCGGTCCACAGGTGCTGCAGCTGATCAAGCCGCGTTCCTGAGCCTGGTGAGTGCTGCACACCCTGCGGTGACAAAGGCCGCCGCTGTTTCGGTTTTCGCGACCATGTGAGCCGGTTCGCCGAACGGGGTCGTGAGGACCGAATCGATCCGGTGGGTTTCTACGACAGAGGGATCGATCAATTCCGACGACATTGGCATCACGAGGGCGATGAAGCCCCGCCAATCATCCTTCGCCACCAGATCATGCTGAGCCTGCGCACCTCCTCTCCCTACGGTCTGATCGATCGTCTTGAGCAGCAACTGAACCAACAGCTGAACCAGCTGCCGCAGAACACTGAGCACGTGCCGGCAGCCGAGGTTCATCAGACTGAAACGGCTTACACCGTTGTGCCCGAACTGCCAGGGGTCGACAAGTCCGCCATTGATGTCAAGGCCACCGATCGAAGCCTGGTGATCAGTGCCGAGCGTCGATCCGGCCGAGAGTCTCTGGCCGCTGAAGGCGTATCAGAGGGTCAAACTTTGCCCGAAACCAAGCCTGACCCTGCCCCACTTCTGAGCGAATTCCGCTACGGCACCTGGAGTCGTAGCTTCCGTTTCCCTGTCGCCATTGAGCGCGATCAGCTGGAAGCCACCTATCACGATGGTCTGCTCACCGTGACCGCCCCCAAGGCTAACAAAGTCAGCACCGTCACGGTGAAGGTGGCTGGCTAACACCATAGTCCTGCCCCTCGGGGTGGCTCACACGTTCCCATGAACCATGCGCCCCTGGCTTCCTGTCGGGGGCCTTTTCTGTCCTGCGCCATCGAGGTGAGCTCACTGAACCCAGCCGCTCTGACACGGACAAGTGCCACCTGTTCAGCTTGGGATGCTGGCATGTCAGAAGCTTCGAAGGCGGAAGCGATCGGATCATCATCCCTGCGTTGTGGACTTCTTCCTGCCAATCATCCAACTCTGCCTGGTCAAGCCGCGGCGTCACTTCTTTCCGAGCAAGTGGAGGACGATCAGCAGAATGCTGCCCATGATGATCATGTTCATCGCCAGTTTGGTGATCAAGCGTTTGCGCAGCCTGGCCGATGCGGATTTGAATCTGCCGTGAATTTCTGGGTTCAATATGGAATGCTTCTCGGGTTGTTTTGATCGCGTTGAGCAAACTCCCCTCTTCCCAAAATAGGATTGCTTGAAGGGGAATGTCTCCGGATTGATGCCTTGAGACTGGTCTGCTCGTCCGTGATGTTGATTGAGGATTGACAAGAAAGGCGTCAACGGCGTCTTTGGCTTCATTGAGGCTGATTCCTGTTTGCTCGCGAGTGGTCTTGATTGCCTCGATTAATCGTCCTTCTAGGACAAGGGCTCTTGGATCAACTCTAAGCCCTGCCATCTGCTGGGTCTGCGTCGGTCGCCTCGGCAAGCGCGGCAACGGGCTGGGGCGAGTTGTTCAGGGCGTCGGCGACTCCAGGATTGGCGACGGCATGGAGACACCGAGGCAAATAATGGCCAGCGGCCAACTGCATTAAACTCTCAACTGGATCACCAGTCATGCTCAGCATCTCCTCTGTAGCTGTTCTTTTTTCATGGTCTATCTCCTATTTGCGATGATCTGGCTGATTCGTGCGATTCGTCCATCCCACCATCTAGAACGGATTCAGCAGTGCCCTCGTGCTGCATCGCATCAAGGTGCTGTCAGACGCGGCTTTGGACTTGCTTTGGCAGCGGGTTCAAGCACGGTGATCGGCTTTCCCTTCACCCCCGCGTAAACCACCACGATCTCGGCAGCTTCCTTGCCGTTGTTCGTGCCGTAGTGGGGTTGATTCACCATCTCGATCAGCCCGTCCCCCGCCTTCAGCTGCACTTTGGCTCCCGCCTCGCTGATCACCAGTAGCTGGCCGCGAATCAGCATGCCGGCGTTGATCACTGGGTGGATGTGCATGGGCAGCCTCACCCCCGGCGGAATCGTGATGTGCAGCACGGTGACTTCCGGCTCGCCGCTGGGATAGGCGGGCAGCTGTGTTCCGTTCCAGGCCTGGCCTGAGCGGACCAGCGTCTGGACCTTGACCTCGGCGGGTTCCCCATCCGCCAGTGTCCTTGGGCCTGCCAGCAGCAGCCCGCCACCGATCAGCAGCAGGGCCAGCCAGCACCGCCGAGTCTTGAGCCTCGTCTGGTGCCTGGTTGCTGCACGGACGGACATGAGTCGCCTGCGGTCAAGCAGAAGTCTGGGGGATTCGGCGCAGGATTGCCAGCCCGTCACTCCCGAGGAGGTGTCGTATCGATCGCCTGGGTTGTCCTGACTCTGGCCAGGTCATCAACCGGGTGCTGACCTGGGCAGTCTCGCCGCCCCCATCACGACCGGCCCTGCCGCGATGGCGTCGCCAGCACCAGTAGCGCCGCGCTCACCAGCAGCACCACGGTGGACAGGACCTGGATCTGAGGAGAGATCTGACGCTGGAAAGCACCGGCCAGATAGAGCGGCAAGGTCATTGTTTCACCGGTTGTGAAGCTGCTCACGACATAGTCGTCGAATGACAGGGAGAAGCAGAGCAGGGTGACCCGGCGGAAGGCCTCCAGCGGTGGTGCCCCCAGATCCTGGGTGCCAGTTCCAGGGTTGGGTCGAATCCTGCCAGCCGGGCCTTGAGGATCAGCGCTGCGTAGCTGAGGCAGAACAGGCTGTGGGACAGCAGCAGGGTGAGGGGTCCACGCGGTAGATCGATGCCCACGACCAGGTTCAGCAGCGCTGTGGCCAGCACGATCTCCGGGTTGGTGAGCGGCAGGGCCAGCAGCAGCTCAATCCAACGACTGTGCTCACTCTTTCTCGACGAGGTGTCGTAAGCCTGCGATCATGTTCTGATCGTCAGTGTGCTGGCTGTCGTTGAAGACTCACTTCAGATCTCCGGCTTCCACCCGCGTCCGAATCTTCTTCAGCAGCTCCCGTACCTGGGGGCTGCAGTCGTCGAACATCCCACCGTGGCGATCGCTCCTGGCCACGAAGAACAGGGCGCAGCGCAGCTCCGTGAGCGTGGTTGCACAGTTGTGGTTGGCCAGATCGGCGCAGGCCTCGAATGACCCGGCCGCTTCGTAACCATTGATCGTGTGGGCGAAGTGCTCCCAGCCGTGCAGGTCTCCCTCGGGATCAGGAATCCGTGCAAGGTCGAGCTGGTGGTTGGTCAGTTCCTTCAAAACGATTGGCTGCTGCCTGGGTGGAGGCTAGTGGCGCATCGTCATGGGAATGGCTGCTTCTGTCGGAACGATCCTGTTGAGCTGGTACTTCCTGCCTCTGGGCCAGGACGGTTGCACCGGGCATTCGTTTCTGTCTAACGGGAGTGAGCGCAACGGCAGTCCAAGTCCCACTCTGTCTTTCGCAGGAAGAGTTGCCTGGCAGCCTGCCCTCGCCTGCACGCTGGGTTCAGGCATGCGCCCCCGGTCAGATGAACGACGACGACATCTGCTCCGCCCTGGACACTGACCTCCCTGCTGTCTCCGACTCTTCACTGCCAGGACCGCCGCAGGCTGGCCAACCCATGCGCAACGCCGAGGATGGCTACATCGCTGCTCGGCACTCTGCCCTGGGGATACTGCGCCCCATTCTCGCAGCCATGGAGGATTCCAAGGTGCTTCAGCCGGCAGTGTCTCGATCACCTGAGGTGAGGCCGGCACCATGGCCGAGATCGCCCCGAGGCTTGAAGAACTGGAGGGCCTCCACCAGGGGCGCTCCTTCATGCGAACGACTGGTGGTGGGGTAACTCTTCTGGGGCTGGGTCCCTGGGGCGACGGCATCGCCCGGCTCCTGCTGGAACCCAGCGATCTTCTGTTGATCGTTGGTCTGGTGCTGCTGGCGGCCCAGGCTGGCCATCGGCCTGCTGCTGCTCGGCTGGCATTGGCAGCAGAATGGCGCGAACGGTTCCAGCGGGTCACTCCCTGGGGGTAAGGAGGAAAGTCCGGTGGGGTGCAGGATCGCCCTGAATCGATCACGGCACTGTCTCGCAGCCGTGATGGAGGCCCTCCGGCTTTCTCAGTCAGAACGCTCGCCGTGTTCACCCACCATCACCGGCGCGGGCCGGCTCGTTCGATGACACCCTCCTCCTCCTTCCGCTCCCTGGCCCCCATCGCCGGCGCTGCCTGCCTGCCTGGCGATGCTGCTGCTGGATCAACCGGCCCAGGCCCACGGCATCGCCCAGGGCAGCATCGCCGCCTGCTTCCTGCATCCGCCCACCGGTGCCGATCACCTGTTGCTGCTGATCGGTGTGGGGGCGGCCGCGGCTCCGGCGGACGGCTCCGCCGCGCTCTGGTGGCTGGGCGCCTTCGGCGCCTCGCTGCTGGTGAATGGCGGTGGCTTCCTGCTGCTTGCCCTCTGTGGGGGCGTGATCGCCCTGGAGCCGATCGGGCTGCTGGTGCGCTGATCCCTTGGTGTTCTGATTCCGGCTTTTCGCCCACCCCTTGCCCTTCATCTGATTGTTCATGGCCGCCGATGTCCTCGTGATCTCCGTCAGTGCCGGCGAGAATCTCCGCCTCGCTGAGCGCTTTGCGGCAGCGGCACGCGGGCACGATTTGTCCGCGGAGGTGCTCAGCCTGACGGGCCTCTCACTGCCTCTGTTCAATCCTCTGACTCTGGCGGAGAGCGGCATCCCCGCTGGGGTTGCTGAGCTCAATGCACGGCTGGATGCGTCTCCCCGCTGGGTGATCTGCACACCGGAGTACAACGGCTCGATTCCGCCGCTGTTCACCAGTGCCGTCGCCTGGCTCTCAGTGCAGGGGGATGATTTCCGCAGGTTGTTCAACCATCGGCCAATCGCGATTGCCACCCACTCCGGCGGTGGTGGCTACACGGTGCTCACCGCGCTTCGGCTGCAGTTGGCCCATCTCGGTGCCAATCTGGTCGGCCGGCAGCTGGTGAGCAATCGCTTCAACCCGGCCAAGGACGACTCGATCGATGATCTGGTGGTACGTCTGCAGAGACTGGCAGCGATCAATCGCTGATTGATCAACAACGGATTGATCGCTAACGGATCAATCAAGAACTGATTGATCCACAGTCGAATGGATTGATCCGGGCGCAGGCTCTCAGCGTTGTGCCCCCTGAGCTCCGTACCACTTTCGGTACCACTGCTCCATCTGTTCAATCTCCTCGCTCTGTACCAGCACCATGGCTTGCTGCAACTTGCTCAGCTCGGGGTGTTGGGCGTTGATCTGGGCCATGGAGGCCATCATCACGCCCATCTGATGGTGGGGAATCATCTGTTCGATGAAGGCTCGATCGAAGTCTGGAGCCTGACTCAGGGCGACCAGGTTTGTGCCCCAACCCATGGGCCCACCCCCCATTCCCATCCCCATCCCCATCCCCATCGCTCCCATCCCGCCCTGCCAGCCCCAGCCCGCGCCCGGTCCCCAGGTGGGCACGCTTTGGCCGAACCACTGCTGGTACCAGGTGCGCATCTGGGCGTTTTCTTCGGTCTGACTGGCCTTGATGCTCTTCGCCAAGGCCTTGATCTCGGGCCGCTGCGCGCGGGTGAGGGCGAGATCGGCCATGGCGATCGCCCCGTCGTGGTGCGGGATCATCATCACGATGAACTGCTGGTCCGAATAGCCCATCCCCATCCGGCCCGGGCCTCCTACGCCTCCTCCAGTTCCATGCATGCCTGCACCGCCCCAGCCCTGGGACAGGCACTGGGCGCCGGACCACAGGGAGATCGTGATCACTCCTCCTGCGGCCAACAGCAGAAGGGCGGGCCGTCCGAAGCGTCTTCGAGGTGGATCGTTGGTGGTCATCCTTTTGATACCGCTCGCTAACCGTCCATGTCCAAGCTGGCCACGGGCTAACGAGTGGAATGACAAGTCAGCCGAATGTTCACCGCGTCCTCCGCCGGCCGGGGGCTGCTCAGACGTTGAGATTCGGGCAGATCACGGCCATGTTCGGCGCTGGATCGCTTTGCCAGTTCTGCAGCAGGCTGTGTAGTTCCTTCCTGAACTGACGCAGCTCCCGCAGCCTTGCGTCCACCAGATCAATCTGCCGTTGGAGCTGCCGCTGGATGTCGCCGCAGGGGAGCTCGCCGGCATCGTGCACCGCCAGACACTCCTGAATCTCATCCAGAGTCAGACCGAGGCTCTTGAGCCGCCGGATGAAGTCCAGGCGCCGCAGGCTCTCCTCGCCGAACAGGCGGTAACCGCCTTCGCTGCGGCCCACCGCCGGCAGGAGGCCGAGATCTTCGTAGTAGCGAAGGGTCTTGATCGGCAGGCCACTGCGGCTGGCGAGGGGGCGCCGATCTTCATGCCAACGGTGGTCATGGGCTTGACTCTCCTCTCGTGGGGAGACTCTAAGGTGACGGATCTCTGCTTCTCTCTCACTCCGTGAACCGCTTCGCTCTGGCTCTCCTGCTGGCGGCTGGCGTCTGCCTGGGCAGCAGCGACGCCCGTGCCCAGGCCAACGACATGTTTCCGAGCCGGACCGCTGCGGAACAGCGAGCCAAGGAACTCCAGTGCAGTGGTGCCTTTGCGATGGGAAAGGAATGGATGCCCTGCCAGAACTTTGATGTGTACGAGAAGGCCGTCTCTCAGGAGAAGTGATACCAGCAGTTCCTGTTCTGTCTCTGATCTTTGTCTCTGACCATCCTCTCGAAAACTCGATGATCCAGCACTCCAGCAGCTCCTTCCCGCAGCCCAACCGTTGGCCTCTGCTGGCTGCCCTGGCAGCGGCGGCCTTCGCCCCGTTGCTCATCACCCCAGCCGCCGAGGCCCATATGAAGGGTATGTTCAAGACCAGGCAGGAAGCCGAAAAACGGGCCGCCGAGCTCAAGTGCAAGGGGACGTTTGCCATGGGCTCGCCGTGGATGCCCTGTGCGAATGAGCAGGCGCTCCACAAGGCCCTGCAGAACAACTAACCCCACGCCGGCGATCCCCATGAGCCGCCGCCACCTGCGCCGCCGCATCCACCGAGCCCTGGTGCCGATCGCAGCGGTCCCCTTGATCATCACCGCACTGTCGGGCTCGATCTATGGACTGATGCTGGCGAACAACATCGATGCCTTCTGGCTGCTCAAGATCCACACGGGCAACTTCGGGGTGCTCAACCTGCAGCCCTATGACTCGGCGATCATCGGAATTCTGACCTTGATGATTGCCTTCTCCGGTGTCGGCCTGATGTTCGCTGGTCGCCGTAAGCAACCAACAACACCGAGCCCAGAGGCAAAAGATCGGGAATCGGGATACGAAAATCACCGGAGATGACTCTCCAGTCAACTGGACACCACTAGGTTGAAGGGATGGCTCCGCTCCAGCGTCCGGCCCCTGATGACACGTCCCCGATGAGCGCCCCTTCCGCCAGTCCGTCCTGTTGCCACTCCGATGCTGCAAAAAATCTTTTATGGGCACCACGAAAAATACCGATTTACCTTGGAAGCAGCGATTGAGACTCATGTACTGGCCGGCGTCGGCATTGGCCAATGGTCGCGACAAGGCCGATTTTTCGTGGTGCCCTTATTTTTGTTAAGGAGAGTGTCGATTGCGGACCCTGCCTTTAATAATGGATAGATCGCTTTTGTATTAATGGCTGAACGAGACATTATTTCTAGCATTAAAGAGCTGCGTGATGCGATTTTGAATTATGAGGTTAAGGAAGTTTCCAGTGATCTGGTTTTTAATTTTCCACCCAGTCTGGGCCCTTCACTTTATGATCCGAATCTAGGCTTTGCTTGGTCAGGAAGTTCGGCGACTTTGTATGACTTGCTTGTTCTTAACCAACGATTCCAATCTTCATCGATTGATTCGTCTAGTAACGATCGTAATGTATTAAAGATTGACCGTAAAGTTCTTAATGGGCTCCAGCGTGGTGTGGGATTTGGTTTTGGATATCAAACATCTCTCAGTGCTGAAGAATTAGAGAATACTAATTATCCGGTTTTTGACGTTGTGGATACATTTGCTGTTTCACTTGTTATCTTTGACAAGAAAAACGGACCTTTTACGGCATTTGATGCAGATGGTAAAGAAATTTCGATTGATCAGTTAACAATAGACCAGAGAATCCCAACCCAGGCTTATTGGCAGGAACTCCTTAATGAGAAGATTTCGAAAAATGTTGACAACCCCATTCCTATCCCTGAGATTGTCTTCACTGAAATAACTGATCACTATGCGAATAGTAATTCGACACCTACAAATTATGGAAATATTGTTGGCATAAAAGATACGCTATTTTTTGGTGGTGGGGGTCCCGGTGTTTTACAGCCAGACGGTGTTTCTTTCAATGACGGATTTACTGTTGCTGATTTTGACACTTGGAATACGTTCCCTGAAGAGTTTGTAAGCTCAGAGGGTGCTTTTGAGCTCATGAAGAGTGTTAATAAAAGCTTTGGAGTACAAGGAACTCCAAATTTCTCCCTTGACAAGGCATCTGGAATTTTTTACGAAAAGTTTTTGCAAAAAAGGTTAGAGGAATATAATCTATTTAAGAATGTGAATAATTATGAATTTCTTGAATATAGAAAGGCCGAAATTATTGGCGAGCTTGTGGTATTGGTTCGTTCATTTGAAAATTTTCAGCTAGCTTCCTCTGCTTTGAATACTGGTAGCAATGGAGAAGGATTTTCAAATGCTGCCAATCCATTGGTTGGAAGAAGTTATGAGGATATTACTTTGAGCGATGACTCTTATCTTGATAGGTTCATGGGGCAAGAGTTTATTATTGATAACTTGAAGCTTCCTGGTGCTGGAGAATATGGTGCTGAGGGTTGGTTGTCTTTGAACTCAAGTTCTGTTAACCCTGATCTAAATGATAAGACTTACCCAGGTGATGGATGGTTTAAGTTGGATCCAAAGAGATCACTTGGGAAGAAAGATATTGGTGGAGATTTAAGTGATTTCAAGAGTAATTTTGTCATCAATGACCATACGATTAAATACGCCGCTTTTGTTCGAGATTCAGTCAGTAGTGATACGCTCTCTGCCGCTGAGCTGACCTCTGAATCTAAGGATACTCTTCAAGGTAGTACCCGTATTAGTAATGATGCCTTTGAGGATGTTCGGATTGATGATCTTGTGGGCTTTGGCAACGACTTCCTTCCGGATGAATTCAGTACGTTCATCTCAATGGCTGGCGGGGTAGATCGAGTCACAGGAAGCCGCTTTGCCGATGTGATTATTGGGCCCGATCAAAGTAGCCTGCATGGAACCATGACACTTGACTCTGGAGATGGCGACGATTTTGTGAAACCAGGAAGGGGGCAGTCGTTGTTGCTGCTTGGAGAGGGAAGTGATGTAATTGCGTTCTCTAAGGGGGATTTGTTTGGTCAATCAATCTTCCTTGACTACAACATGGAAGAGGATGTATTGATCTATGAAAAGGGAATTACTGCAGAAATAGATGCGAATGATGGCTCAATTCTTTATTTAAAGGATGATTCTAGTGATGCCATGAAGACAGTCCTGCTGTCCGGTTCTAGTGATCTGCTGTGGTCAGAGCAATCAATCCAAGCTGGTTTCTAATGTTGATATCTAAAGGCTGTTGAGCGGGTTTTTTAGTTTCTGTGCCCAATTCTTTTTTTCGTCGCTGAGAACCCAGATAGGGCAGATTCGCGGATCTGTGAGAGTGACTCTGGACGCAACCACGTTCGGCTTGTCAAGTATGGAGTGGTTCAACTGCTTTGGTCTTTACTAAGCCAGCAATATTCGTTGGTTTTGGAACGCTGCGTGTCTATACACTCCACAACTTCTCCACACTTTGTTTTGAAAGTAGTGAAGTCAGGCTGTTTGAAGTCTTCGGCCTCTATTGGGTGCTGTGCGAATAGCGTTGGGATCGGTCGGTGATCGTGCACCGCTTGGTGGAACTCTCACAGGTTGAAGTTGATGCCCTGACTGGGATCCTAGAGAAACCAGAAGAGGTGAGGATGCATAGTTGTGGGGTAGATAGTTTCTAGCTTTTGGACCATTGCTGCATGGCTAGTGTCTTAAGGGCACCACGAAAAATCGGCCTTGTCGCGACCATTGGCCAATGCCGACGCCGGCCAGTACATGAGTCTCAATCGCTGCTTCCAAGGTAAATCGGTATTTTTCGTGGTGCCCTTAAATAGGCTCTATTGGTTGCTTTTTGTGTGCTGATCAGGTTGTCCTTGCTTCTTGATTAGGTAGCAAGCTCCGTCAGCGCCCTTCCAGCCCCTAGACTAATACGCATGTACCGGTCAGGATCGCTATGGCCATGAATCGGATCCAGTTCCAGCCGAGTCTTTCTCTGCCTCAGTTCATCGAGCTCTACGGCACCGAGGAGAAGTGTGAGGCCGCCCT